>DAIPJA010000008.1:0-23917 GCA_036770525.1 Gudongella sp.
AGGCGGTGCAAAGGTAGTAGTTACTCCTGGATTCCTCTTTGAGGTTCCAATCTATGAAGCACAAACCAAATATCCGGAAGTTAAGTTCATACTTCTTGACGGAGCACCACACACTGCTGACTATGCAACCTTTGAAACTAAGGAAAACGTAGCTAGTATAATGTATGCTGAGGAGCAATCAGGTTATCTTGCAGGCTATGCTGCAGTTATGGATGGCATGAAGACCCTTGGATTCATGGGTGGTATGGCAGTTCCTGCAGTACAGGCATTCGGGTATGGATTCCTCCAAGGAGCTGAGGATGCAGCTGCCGAGTTGGGAATGGCAGATGGATCGATCAAAGCAATCTACCACTACACAGGAAACTTTGAAGAAAACGATACTAATAAGGCTACAGCAAGAACCATGTATCAGGAGGGTGTAGAGGTAATATTTGCAGCTGGAGGAGCTGTTGGCAAGAGTGTTATGTCAGCGGCATCAGAAGCTGGAGCTAAGGTAATTGGAGTTGACGTTGACCAAAGATACGACAGCGAGACTGTTATAACTTCAGCAACAAAGGGTCTTGCACCCTCAGTAATAAGCGTACTGGAGTCTATTTACAAAACTGACAGCTGGGCAGACTTTGGCGGCAAGACAACCTATTTCAATGCTGCCAATAACGGAGTTGGACTTCCAACTGAGGTTATAGGCGAAGCGGGAGCTGATGCATTCGACAGATTCTCAAGCTTTGATAAAGCAGCCTATGATGAGTTGTTTGGAAAGCTTGCAGCAGGTGAAGTAGAAGTTATCCGTACTATTGACGTTGCTGATGCAACAGGATACGCAACCGCACAAGAGCTTACATCCGGATTAGGACTTGCAAAGGTAGCTGTAACAACCAGATAATTAAATATCAGTAAATATCCATATTGGTCAAAGCCTTATGGAAGCAAGAGATTAGGGGGAGGCGAAAGTTTCTCCCTTTTTACATACCTTAGTGGATAATGTATCGTGAGAGGTTTACAAAACCTAAGATTTTGGGTATCATAATTTATATTTATATGTTTTATGACACATATTGGCACAGGTAAGACTATAAAAATATATTGGATAAGAAGAGGTCAACGTGGAAAATTATATAATTGAAATGCTAAACATCACAAAAGAATTTCCAGGTATTGTGGCCAACGACAACATCACATTACGGCTGAAGAAGGGAGAAATTCACGCTCTGCTTGGTGAAAATGGTGCGGGTAAATCTACCCTCATGAGCGTTCTTTTTGGTCTTTACCAACCCGAGAAGGGTGAAATAAGGATGAACGGCCAGCCAGTAAAGATAAACAATCCCAACGATGCCAATGCCCTTGGTATCGGGATGGTTCACCAACACTTCAAGCTGGTGGAAATATTCACTGTGCTGGAAAACATAATACTTGGGGTAGAACCTAATAAAATGGGCTTTCTTCAAAAACAGGAGGCTAGAGAAAAGGTCGTGGCCTTAAGCGAGAAGTACGGCTTAAAGGTTGATCCGGATTCACTTATCGAGGATATCACTGTTGGTATGCAGCAGAGAGTTGAAATACTTAAAATGCTCTACAGAGATAACGAGATACTAATTTTTGACGAGCCTACTGCAGTATTGACTCCCCAGGAAATAAAGGAGCTTCTGCAGATAATGAAGGGATTTGCTGCTGAAGGCAAATCAATACTGTTTATTACTCATAAGCTCAATGAGATAATGGAGGTTGCTGACAGGTGTTCAGTCCTAAGAAAGGGTAAGTACATTGGGACAGTTGAGGTAAAGGAAACAACCAAGGAAGAGCTTTCAAGGATGATGGTTGGAAGAGACATAAGCTTTTCCGTGGATAAGGAGGTTAAAAATCCCGGAGATGTTGTGCTTTCGGTCAGAGATGTTACTGTTGCCTCCAAGACTCATAAGAATAATTCGGTAAGGGGAGTATCCTTCGACGTTCGTACTGGTGAGATCGTATGTCTTGCCGGTATCGACGGGAACGGCCAGACCGAGTTTGTCCATGCGCTTACAGGCTTGGAGAAGCTTGTTTCAGGCTCTATTTCACTTTGCGGAAAGGATATTACTAAAGCTTCAATAAGAGATCGATCGACATCAGGGATGAGCCACATTCCGGAGGACAGGCACAAGCATGGCTTGGTGTTGGATTACAGTCTTGAAGAAAACCTTGTCCTGCAAAGATATTGGCAACCGCAATTCCAGAATAAAGGCTTCATAAAATTTGATGAGATGCGAAAATATGCTGAAAAGCTGATCGGGAAATTTGATATAAGAAGCGGACAGGGGCCTGTTACACCTGCAAGAAGCATGTCAGGCGGAAACCAGCAAAAGGCAATAATCGCACGTGAAATAGACAAGGAACATGAGCTCCTCGTTGCTGTTCAACCTACGAGGGGTCTTGATGTTGGTGCAATAGAGTATATCCACAAGCAGTTGATTGAAAGGAGAGATGCGGGTAAGGCGGTCCTTCTTGTATCTCTGGAGCTGGAAGAGGTAATGAATGTTAGCGACAGGATCTTAGTGATGTATGAAGGCGAAATAGTTGGAGAACTGGATCCTAAGTCTACAACTGTTCAGGAGCTGGGGCTCTATATGTCAGGCGCGAAACGAGACACACCTAAGGAGATCAAGAATGCAGGATAACAACAACTCATCCATAAACCCAAAATTCAATATTAAAAGAATAACGAACCTACCAGGCTTTGGCTCCTTTACATCAGCTTTGATGGCTATCGTCCTGGGGCTTATCTTCGGTTTTTTTGTAATGCTGGCTGCAGCTCCTGCAAATGCAGTCGCTGGATTCAGATACGTTCTGATGGGTGGTCTTGGAAGAATAGGGGACGTTTTCTACTTTGCAACCCCTATACTCATGACAGGCCTGGCAGTTGGATTTGCTTTTAAAATGGGCTTATTCAATATTGGTGCATCGGGACAGTATACAATGGGAATGTTCTTTGCCCTGTATGTAGGATTCATGTGGGATCTGCCGGGTGCTATGCAATGGATAGCAGCAATCATTGCAGGCATGGTAGGAGGTATGCTTTGGGGCCTGATCCCTGGAGTCTTCAAAGCACTTATGAATGTCAATGAGGTCATAACCTCCATAATGTTTAACTATATAGGGATGTACCTTGTAGATATGCTTATCCAGGGGAATTCAGTAATGTATATTTCTACAAAGACCAGAACGAATTACCTGCCTTCGACAGTACAGATACCATCACTGGGAATACCCGGGTCGAACGTCAATCTTGGGATAATATTTGCAATTATTTTCGGGGTGATCCTTTACATCGTACTTCAGAAAACAACCTTTGGATATGAGCTAAAGGCAACAGGCTTCAATAAATATGCTGCTGAATATGCTGGAATGAAGGGGAAAACCAATATAATCATAACGATGGCAATTGCGGGTGGTCTTGCAGGCTTAGGCGGAGCATTTGCCATATTGGCACCATCAGCCATAGCAGGCAGCAGCATGACTTACGAACCGGTTAATATTATTGCTGCAAATGGCTTTAATGGAATAGCGGTCGCTTTACTGGGAAGTGCTCATCCAATTGGTACAATTTTCTCTGCATTGTTCATATCATACATCCAAAGGGGAGGTACCTTGGCGAGCCTTGTAGGCTATAAGCCTGAGATAATTGACATTGTTATCGCAGTAATAATCTATTTCTCAGCATTTGCAATGATAATGAACCATGCGGCAGCGTCCTTTGTCAAAAAACGACTTGGAAAAGTCGATAAAGCAGCAGATACCTTCGCTTTGCAGGAAGATGATCCAAATAATTCAGAGAAGGGGGCAGAATAATGGATACCGTATATTATTTGATACAGAATATGCTCCCTGTTGGAATCCCACTGCTTCTCGTAGCTCTTGGCGGGATGTTCAGTGAAAGAAGCGGAGTTGTAAATATTGCACTGGAAGGAATAATGCTTTTCGGAGCATTTTTCGGTGCCCTTTTCGTTTATTTCGTTCAAAAATCCGGAATGGGGCCACAGACTATACTGCTTCTTGGTATGCTTGTCGCAGCAATAGCTGGACTGATCTATTCACTTTTACTGTCGTTTGCGTCAGTGACTATGAAGGCTAATCAGGTTATAACAGGTACATCGCTAAATATGCTGATACCGGCGGTCATACTGCTTTTTTCAAAGATGTTCTTTAACAGCGATGGCATTACGACGAATATGAACTTTTATATAAGGGAGATACCAGTTTTAGGAAAGCTTCCAGTTATAGGTCCAATGTTTTTCCAAAGAACCTATTTGACGGTAATGATAGGCTTTGTCTTTCTCGCCATCGCTATCATCCTTCTTTACAAAACAAGGTTTGGACTAAGGCTTATGGCCTGTGGAGAGCATCCTCATGCAGCTGATTCAGTAGGTATAAATGTTTACAAGATGAGGTATGCCGGAGTAAGCATATCAGGTATATTAGGTGGTATTGGAGGATTTTTTTACTCAGTAGGCGTAATGGACGGTAATGTAAGCGGTCACTCAGGGGTAGCGGGTTTTGGATTCCTCGCACTTGCTGTCATGATATTTGGCCAATGGAAGCCTGTTAGGATTTTCTTGGCTGCAATGTTCTTTGCTTTTCTTAGAACACTAGCTTACTCAGTATCTCTTATTCCTTTCCTTGCTGATTTAGGAATAAATCAAACCTATTACAAAATGCTGCCATATCTGGCGACGATGGTAGTTTTAGCCTTCACTTCAAAGAGATCGAGAGCACCAAAGGCTGAGGGAATACCATACGATAAGTCACAACGCTGAAAATGTTCAGTGCTGGAACAATTGAAATTCAACATTCTAAACAAAATCAAGAGGACTGAAAGCAGTCCTTTTTTCTTTGCCTTGATTCAGAACAATCATTGGGTTACAATGAAATTGGGAACTGTTGGAAATTGGGATTCAAAGGGGTGATACAGTGGAAAACACCAACAAGAAAAGACTTCTGCTTTGGTATGAAGTTGTGATTATTCTTTTGGCAGTTGTTGCAGTGACAATCACAGTGATGGACTTAAACGGCACGATCACATTAGAACCAAGTTCAAGTCTTTATTGGGTAGACCTTGGAATCCTGTTAATTTTCACAGTTGATTATGTTGTTAGACTGTTTTACGCTTCAGACAAGGTGGTGTTTTTCAAAAGTAATATTTTTGATTTAATCGCAATTATCCCTTTCAATTCAATGTTCAGGATTTTCAGGGCATTCAGGTTGTTCAGAGTTCTAAAAATTACCAAAGTTTTTAGACTAACAAAATTATTAAGAGGGTTTGCATTGTTGGGCAAATTGAAAGGCAGATTGGATGTTTTTGTTAACACCAATGGATTCATCTACACCATTTACATTTCAGCATTCACGGTTATTTTAGCGACATTAGCGATTTATTTCCTTGAGTTTAGAGCGATTGGGAAGTCATTGGGTGATGCTCTATGGTGGAGTGTTGTAACTGCAACAACAGTTGGGTATGGTGACCTATCACCTGAAACAGTTTGGGGAAGGGTCATTGCAATTATTCTGATGCTTGTTGGGATTGGATTCATTGGAATGTTGACAGGTACAATTGCAACTTATTTCTTGAAGGTGAAAAAGACTTTAACCATAGGTAACAAAATGAAAAAAACAATTGATTTGTCAGATTTGGATGATGACAAAGTTGAACAGATTTTGGACTACATTGAATTTCTGAAAAGTAGGAATTGATGCAAACCATTGTAAAAAGGGGGTTAAACCATGGGTAAGCTGATCAAGGGCTTCAGTTGGAAAAGACAACTTGGAATAACAAAGGTTAAGCAGAAAATTGCAAACACAACAGGTGTTCCAACCACAAAGCAAGGTTTGAAAAGAAAGAGAAATGCTCTTATTGCAAGGCTGTTTGGACTAAAATAAGGTTATAAAAAGGTGGTCCACTGAAAAAGTATAGTTTAAACAGTGCTATCCAGTGTGGTAAGTCACAAAGACAAAAATAATAATGAATTCAGCGCACCTGCGAATGTTAGAACCTTTTCTAATATTCGCAGGTGTATTTTTTTACACGCTTCCGTGTGATATTTATTTAAAGCTGTGCTATAATCATAGGAAAATGACATAAGGAAGTGATTGAATGAAGTACACGGTTGATGAAGCAGTCTTCGAAATCAATCCAAAACTAAGGTTTGGGATCATTATTGGAGATGACATCAAGAATTCAGATACATCTCCTGAGGATGAGGCCAGGTTAAGAAACGCAGAGGAAAAGATGAGGACGAGTATAAAGTCTGAAGAAATCAGGGATTTAAGGAATGTGTCATTATACAGGGATATAATGACCAGGGCAGGCATCAATCCAAATAAGTATATGGCTTCAGTTGAGGCTATGTATAAGAGGATAGTAAAGGGAGGTCAGCTTCCTCTTATAAACGCTTTGGTGGACCTTTGCAATGCGGTTGCAATAGAGGAGATGATATCCTTAGGAGCACATGATCTCGATGATATAAAGGAGGACCTTGAGGTAAGATTCAGCAGACAGGGTGACATATTCCTGCCATTTGGAGAAACTGAATATGAGGATGTAGAGCCCGGAGAAATGGTCTTTACAAGTGGTAATGTCGTACAAACAAGAAAGTGGTTATGGAGGCAAAGCGAGCTTGGGAAGACGGACCTTGAGAGCAATCACTTGATTTTTCAGCTGGTTGGATTTGGTGATAATGGGGATCAGTCACTCGACAGGGCTTTGAAATCTATTGAGGAGCTTATCCTTTATCGCTTTGGTGGCAGGTTCAAGACCTTTGTCGTAGATAAGGATAACCGGACGATAGAGTTTTGATTATTTACATTGGGAGGTATTGAGAGATGAAAGAGCTTGTTTTAAATATGATGGAAGAGCTTCAAGGGAACGTAGGTGTATATTACAAGGATCTTACAACCGGAGAAAGCTTTGGCATAAGAGATGATGAGCAATACCTGGCTGCAAGTGTTATTAAGCTTATGGTCCTTCTTGAGGCCTTCAAGCAGGAGAGCCAGGGGGAAATAAGTTTTGACCAACTCGTTGAGATAAATGAAAGTGACAAGCTTCCAAGCTGCGGGTCCCTGACCTACATGCATAATGGGTTGAAGGTTACCATTATGGACCTTTGCGTACTTATGATAATCCAAAGTGATAATACAGCAACAAATATTATGATAAAGCTGCTTGGGATGGATGCAATAAATACAACTATAAAGGAACTGGGATTCGAGAGAACAAAGCTCAATAGATTGCTTTTTGATTCTGAGGAACAGAAAAAAGGCAAGGAAAACTACATATCACCAATGGAGATGGGTATATTCCTTGAGAAACTCTATAAGGGAGAGCTTATATCGGAGAAGGCCAGTTTGGCTATGCTTGACATTATGAAGAAGCAGCAATTAAATCATAAGATCCCATACTACATCCCAAAGGCAGTAAAAATTGCTCATAAAACAGGTGAAGATGACGGAATAACTAACGATGTTGCTCTTGTATTTTCTGAAAAGCCATTTATTATCTGTTTTACAGCATATGGGACCAATGTACAGATGACTGAGGAATTTTACAGAAAGTCCGCAAAGCTTTGCTACGATCTGTCGATGAAAAGGTAGGTGATATAGGTGCTAGATCTGGTGCTTACAAATGGGCTTGTGATCGATCCTGCAAATAAGGTAATGAGCAAGCTGAATGTAGGGGTAAATGAGGGTAAAATTGCAGCTGTAACAGCGAATGTTCTTGAAGGCAAGAGTGTCATAGATTGCTCAGGGTACATTGTATCTCCTGGATTTATTGATATGCATATGCACGAGGATCCAATCGATAACTCCGGAAACGGATTCAAGCATTGCATTTCCCTAAGCATGATGAGAATGGGCGTTACGACTGCTATAGGCGGTAATTGTGGCTTAGGTCCGTCAGATCCGTCTGAGTATCTGTCATTGGCTGACATGCAGGGCTACCCGGTAAATATTGGGCTGTTATCATCACATAGTAATCTAAGGGCAGCTTTTGGAGAGTTTGACAGATATGGGGATGTGAGTAAGGCTGTTATTGAGAAAATGGCCGATAAGCTCAGGAAGGAGCTTGAAGGAGGTACTTTAGGCCTTTCCTTTGGTGTAAGGTATGTCCCGGGTATAGATGGTTTTGAAATTGAAAGACTTGCATCAGTTGTTTCTCAAAATAATAAACTTTTGGCAGCTCATGTAAGAGATGATGCAAAAGAGGTAATACCATCGATTCTGGAGCTTACTTCCATAGCGGGAAAAATGGGAGCAAAGCTTCAAATATCACATATCGGGAGCATGGCTGCCTATGGACAGATGGAGGATGTACTAGCACTTATAGACGGGCTCTGTGCCTCTGGATTGGACATTGGTGCAGACTGCTATCCTTATAGTGCTTTTGCTACCCTTGCTGGCTCGACCACCTTTGACGAGGGGTTTTTAGAGAGATATGACTGTGGTTATGATGCTTTACAGGCAACTCAAGGGAAATATCGTGGTCAACCCCTAGATGAAAAAAGCTTTTTGGAGATCAGGAATAACCATCCGGAGTACCTAATCGTCGCTCACGTTATGAAAAATGAAGAAATAGATATCGCTATGAAACATCCAAGAGTCATAATCGCAAGCGATGGAATGCTGAACGAGGGAAATGGGCACCCCAGGGCTGCAGGAACATTTCCAAGGATCCTGGGCAAGTATGTCAGGGAACAGGGTACATTGAGTCTTTATAATGCAATTCAAAAAATGACTGTATTTCCTGCCGCTCGACTTGGTATAGCAAAAGGTGATCTCTCTGTAGGGAGTGATGCAGACATAACAATATTTGATCCGGATTCAGTGGTTGATACAGCTGATTTTGGAGAACCATTAAAGGCACCGGCAGGTATCCGATATGTAATAATCAAAGGTGAAATCGCGCTCGAAAATGGTGAAATATTAAGGTCTGACCTTGGGAGGTCAATTAGAGCTTGAGAATTTGAAAGCAACACGCACAAATAACAGGAACAAATCTTGTTTTGAGATTTTTTTTTCAATAAGGGTATTTATATTGTGACAGTTATATTATTCATAAGGCGGTCCTGCAAAATGTGTAGTAGGGGAGGGAGTCGAATGAATAGAATCTTGGTTGCAGCAGATGGATCGAAGTATTCTAAGAAGGCGATATTCAAGGCAAAACAACTGGCAACCTCACTAAATAGTGAGGTAGTGGTGATTACCGTGGCGAATATTTGGGACAATGTGTATGTTCAGAATAGGGAATTAAAGACAGAGCTCGGCAAAACTGCAATTTCCCATGCTCAGAATGTCCTTAAGGAGGCAGAAGAGATATTCGAGGGCTTCCCCGGCAAATTCTCCACAGTTTACAAGACTGGCGATATTGTTGATGAAATCGTAAAGTATGCTGAAGAAGGAGACTTCGACCTGCTGATCATGGGCAGCAGAGGCTTAGGAGCTTTTTCAAGAACACTTCTTGGAAGTGTTTCTGATAAAGTTATCCACCATATCAAAATATCAGTGCTTATCGTGAAGTAGTCTGAGGGTGCTGATACCTGACAACATGGATTTGTAGCCCCCCCGATAATCTCGGGGGTTTTTTCGTAATTGAAGTGTTAAAGCAATACTGGTAGAATAGTGTAGGGAGTAAAATTATAAAGGAGTTGAGAGGCTTGAACAGACAAAAGAGGATCGAAAGAAATCTAATGAATTACGTAGGAACAGTGACTCACACAGGTACAAAGCTTGAGAACAACAATCAGGTGTTCTATAAGCAATGGTTTGGTGAGCAGGAATATCTAAGGAATAACCCTGATCACTCAGGATTCTACAAAATTGCGAACGATTATCTGGATAGAACAGTTCCGTGGTGCCTACTTAAGGGAGAAGGAAGCGATACTATAGTACTGATCCATCACTCAGACATAGTTGATACTGACGTCTACGGTCCACTAAAAGACATAGCATACTTCCCGGAAAAGCTT
Source organism: Gudongella sp. (assembly GCA_036770525.1). Taxonomy (GTDB): domain Bacteria; phylum Bacillota; class Clostridia; order Tissierellales; family Tissierellaceae; genus Gudongella. The sequence goes on from DAIPJA010000008.1 coordinate 9,990, forward strand.
ATGGAAAAACTAAGAGAAGGTAAGCTCGAGCTGACTGTAGATGCGAAGAAGGATCTGGACAGCGGCGAATGGCTTTTCGGAAGAGGAGTAGCAGACATGAAGGGTGGAGCAGCGATCCACTTAGCCCTACTGGAAGAATATATGGATGAAGAAGGCTTCAAAGGAAACCTTGTTTTTATAGCAGTGCCTGATGAGGAAAACCTTTCAGCCGGTATGAGAGGAGCAATACCTCTCTTGAGGGAGCTTAAGGAAAAACACGGACTGAATTATGTACTGATGCTAAACGTTGAACCTCACGACAGAGACAACCCAGAGGTCCAGACATTCTACGACGGCTCAGTAGGCAAGCTGATGCCGGTAGTATATGTAAGAGGAAAGCTCACACATGTGGGACACATATTCCAGGGCTTCAACCCGGTAAATCTTTTAGCGGAAATAGTCAGAAGAACAGAAGTAAACCCAGATTTCCTGGAGAGAGTAGGCAATACAGTAACACCACCGCCAACCTGGCTGTATTCAAAGGACAGGAAAGAAGTATACGATGTAAGCCTCCCAATGGCAGCAGCAGGATACATGAGCATATTGCCGCTAGCAAAGCCGCCAAAAGAGATATTTGAAGCAATAAGAAGAATATCAGAGGAATCCTTTGATAAAGTTATTGAAGATCTTAACTCGAGCTATGCTAAATACCTTGCGCTTAAGGGCGAAGAAGTAACAAAGCTTCCATGGAAGACAAATGTCAAGCTGTATGGAGAACTGTACAAGCAAGCAGTAGAAGACTCAGGAGAGATCTTCACAAAAGCAATGGAAGAGATGATGAAGGGCATAAAGCAAGAGATCCAGGATCAGAAGCTCACCACAATAAATGCAGCATACAGGATAATAGAGAAGACTCTTGAGCATGTAAATGACATGGCACCAATGGTAGTAATAGCCCTTGCCCCACCATACTATCCAAGCACCAACAACCTGATGCTTCCAGATAAGAAGCCAAGAATAGACAAAGGTATGGAAGCAGTAGAAGAATTGGCAAGAAACACCTGGGGTCAGGAATGCTATACACAAAACTACTTCACAGGGATATCAGACCTATCCTATGCAATGTTTGAAGCTGACAAGGAAAACATAGGCTATATAGAAGACAACATGATGCTGTGGAATGAGACCTACTATATACCTCTAGATACCATAAAAGAGCTTTCAATGCCGGTAATAAACCTTGGACCATGGGGCAAGGATTATCACAAGTACATGGAGAGGGTATTTATGCAGGATCTCTATGACAGAACACCAAAGATGGTAGACAAATTAATAAGAACTATATTTGGCTAATAGTTATATATAAGAAGGCAGTTAAAATCTGCCTTCTTTTTTTATGCCCGCAATTGAGTCCAATACAGAATTAAAGCCAATAAAATCACACATAGAAATATTTTTCAAAAAAGTTTTAAAAAGGTATTGACAAATATAACGATAAGATATATTATGTGATTACAGAATATAACTAACCGTGATAATAAATAAAAACAAGGAGGAACAAAAATGAAAAAGTTAATGAGTATGTTGTTGGCATTGATGTTGGTATTTTCATCCGCTGTTTATGCAGAAGACCAAAGTATAGTAGATATAGCAGTAGGGAATGAGGATTTCAGCATACTGGTAGCAGCGCTTCAAAAGGCTGAACTGGTAGGAGCTCTTCAAGGAGAGGGTCCATTCACAGTATTTGCACCAACTAATGAAGCATTTATAAAGCTTCTGAACGCTCTTGGAATTTCTGCAGAGGATCTGTTGGCGCAGCCGGATCTTGCAAAGGTACTATTATACCACGTAGTATCAGGTAAGGTAATGAGCACTGATCTAAGTGATGGATTAAAAGCACCTTCATTAAATGGTGAAGAGCTGGTATTTGATCTCAAGTCAGGGGTAAAGGTTTCTGGCAGTGCTGTTACTGCGGCAGATATAGAAGCATCAAACGGAGTCATACACGTGATCGATACAGTAATGGTTCCTACAAACTTCGTTTATCAGCCAATGATGGAAATGGAAACAACATCAGCACCCGTGCTTCCTGCTACAGGATCAGCCAGTCAATTGACTCCTATGATAGGCTTCGGTATAATGGCACTAGGTGGATTGCTTTTATCAAGAAAGAAATACTAAATAGAGGTGTTTGAATGAGCGATTTTGGAACCAGACTAAAGAAAGCCAGAAAAGACAAAAAAGTTACCCAGAAGGAGCTTGCCAGGGTATTGGGAGTCGCTCAATCAGCAATAGCAAATTATGAGAACAACACCAGATTTCCCGGATTGGATACACTCCGGGAAATCTCTGACTTTTTGAACATTAGCCTTGATCACCTATTAGGTGTTGAAGAGAAGATCAGGCAAAAAGCCTTCAAATCCCTGGAAAGCCAGGATTATTCCAAGGCAGCGGATGAATTTTTGGAGCTTCTTACAGATTTCAGAGAAGAGCAGGCTAAAGATTTAATTAAACACATTCACTCAGAAGGAATAGCTTTGACAATAATAATAAAACGCATATTTGTACCTGTCCTTCGAAAGGTCGGTATAGGATGGCAGCAAGGTAAAATATCGGTAGCCCAGGAGCATTATATTACAGCTATTATAGACAGACTGATCGACTATCTTTCAGAAAGCCAAGAGACAGCTCCCTTTAATGGACTATCGTCAGTATTTATGTCTCCGAGTGGAGAAGAACACGTTTTAACACTCAAAATGGCATCAGAGTTTTTTAAGGCTGCTGGGTGGAAAACAAGATTTATAGGCACAAATGTTCCATTAGACGGTCTAGTGGAAGTTATTGAGGAAGAAAGGGCATCAGTTCTTGTTATGTCTTCCCTTACAAATGAGGGCTTTAATAGTGCAGGTTATTTGATAAGCGCGTTAAAGGGAGTACTTGGAAAAGAATCTCCGCTTGTAGTTTTGGGCGGAAAGCTGGAGGATGAAATAAGGATCAAGAAAGAAACAAAAGCAGATATAGTGCTGGATGACTTGGAGAAAATGGTTACAGTCATTAAAAACCTTGAAGATAGTATTAAATCAAACCGTATTGACTAAATCAGTCAGTACGGTTTGATTTTGTTATGACTTGATTCTAGTAGTAATATTGTTGCGATATTCATATTCTGATATCATCATATTAAAGATTACTACTGCAAAAAGATAAAACTAAGTCATTTTCACACAGCTTTCACACAGAGAGTATAAAATATTAACGGGGTGATATGATGTACAGACTTTTAATTGTGGATGATGAGAGCAAAATAAGAGAGGTCCTGAGGGAATATGCAGAATTTGAAGGACATTTTGTTACAGAGGCTTCCGATGGTATGGAGGCTGTCAGGCTTTGCAGAGAAAATGATTATGACCTTGTAATAATGGACATAATGATGCCTAAGCTGGATGGATATTCAGCCGTCAAGGAAATACGAAAGACAAAAAATGTACCCGTCTTAATGCTTTCAGCAAGAGGAGAGGAATATGACAAGCTGTTTGGATTTGAGCTTGGAGTAGATGACTACGTGGTAAAGCCCTTTTCTCCAAAAGAGGTGATGGCAAGAATAAATGCAATTATCGGAAGAGATCGGGGAAGAAATAATAAATCACCCTTGAGATTTAATGGATTGGTCATTGATGTAGAAGCGAGGGATGTATTCGTCGATGGTGACAAGGTTGACCTTACTCCAAAGGAGTTTGAATTACTGGTGTATCTTGCATCAAATAAAAACAGGGCATTGTCCAGGGAACAGCTTCTTAAAGAAATTTGGGGATATGATTTTTTCGGGGATGACAGGACTATCGATACACATATAAAGATGCTGAGAAATAATATTGGCCCTTACAGAGATAATATTGTAACGCTTAGAGGGGTAGGCTATAAATTTGAGGAAAGGAAATGAATCAGTATGATATCCAAGCTTGACAAGAAATCCTTAAATTTCAAATTGTGGCTTTATTTCGTTTCTTTTGCTGCTGCGATCATGGCATTGCTCTGGCTTTTGCAGATCGTATTTTTAAACAGCTATTATGAATCCATGAAAATAAAGGAAATAAGCAGGATAGGAAATGAGCTTGCTGCAAAGTATGGATCCCTGGATTTTGAGAATGCCTTGGTGGAGACCTCCTTTAATGAAGGGATTTCCATTAATATACTTGACCAGACAGGCAAACTTGTATATCCATTGGATTTATTCGACATATTACGGCAGCCCAGACTAAACAGCGAAACCTTCTCAGATTTTCTTGCCAGGTTATATGGATCAGAGACTGACTATGTAGTATACACGAGAACCGATGATAGAGTAAGAAATCCAATATTGGTATATGGAGCTATTTTAAGGAATGGTGATTCACCAAACTATTTCCTCTTCATAAACTCTATGCTTGAGCCGATAGACTCTACTGTAAACGTACTGAAGAGCCAACTTATTCGGATAACCGGGATATCATTTTTACTGTCTCTTGGCATATCCTTGATACTTGCAAAATGGATTTCAAGGCCTATAACAAACATAACCAGATCAGCAAGAGCACTTTCCAAAGGGGATTATACAGTAAGCTTTGAAAAGGGGGCTTATACGGAGATCGATAATCTTGCAGATACTCTGAATTCCACGACCAGGGAGCTCTCCAAGACAGAGGAGCTGAGAAAGGACCTGATGGCGAATGTTACCCACGATCTTAAGACTCCATTGACTGTCATAAGATCATATAGTGAAATGATAAGAGATATTTCCGGCGAGTCAAAAGAAAAGAGAGAAGCACATCTGGCAACCATAATCCAGGAGAGCGAAAAGTTGTCATCCCTTGTGGATGATATGCTGGAGCTCTCACGGGTCCAGTCAGGACTTAGAGATATGGAGATGGAAGCGCTTGATCTTACAGAGCTTTCAAGGGAGGTTCTGGATAGGTTCAAATACTTCCAGGAAAATGAAGGATATACTTTCCAGCTTACTTCAAATGGGGACACAATTGTCTTTGGGGATAAAAGAAAGCTATCACAGGCTGTCTATAACCTAATTGGCAACGCAGTCAACTACACGGATGACGACAGGCGGATAGGGATAAAAGTGGAAGGAGAAGAAGATTCAGTCAGGTTCTCAATAGAGGATCATGGTCCTGGAATTGCTGCTGATGAAATCGATCATATCTGGGACAGGTACTACAGAGGTGGGAAGAGCCATTCCAGAAGAAAAACAGGTTCAGGAATAGGACTTTCATTGGTGAAATCAATAATTATGGCTCATAACGGAGAATATGGAGTAATGAGCGAGGAAGGCGAAGGGAGTACATTTTACTTTAGGCTCAGAAAATAGAAATCAGCAGCTATTGTAATTGATGCAAATTTTCGGTAAAATCTAACTAAAAGGTAGAAAGAAGGGATCCTGTTGACAAGACCTACAAGAGAAGAAGCCTACAGGCTTTTGACGAAATATGTTGAAAATGACAGCCAGATAAAGCATGCACTTGCAGTCGAGGCAACTATGAAGCATTTTGCAGAGCTATTTGGCGAAGATGTGGACAAGTGGAGTGTGATTGGACTTATCCATGACCTCGACTACGATAAATATCCTGATGAGCACTGTAAGATCACTGAACAAATATTGCGTGAAGAGGGTTGGCCTGAGGATTACATCAGGGGAGTACTTAGCCATGGATGGAAGCTTTGTACAGACGTTGAACCAAAAGAGATAATGGAAAAGACTATTTACGCTGTTGATGAGCTCACAGGCTTGGTTGCTGCAACAGCTCTTATGAGACCCAGCAAATCTATAATGGATATGGAAGCGAAATCAGTGAAGAAGAAGTGGGGTCAAAAATCCTTCGCAGCAGGTGTCAACCGTGAGGTAATTGAGGAAGGCGTTGCTATGATGGGAATGGAGTTGATGGAAGTCATAAATCAGACTATCCTCGGAATGAGGAAGGTTGCAGAGGAGATAGGGCTTAAGGGAGACCTGTAGTCATTTCAATAAAATAAAATGGAGGGGATTTCATGACCAAATACTATGCTGAACCTTTTAAGATCAAGATGGTTGAGCCCATTAAGATGTTGACTCGTGAGGAAAGGATCGAAAAGATCAAGAATGCTAATTACAATGTTTTCTCTCTTGATTCAGACGATGTATATATCGATCTTTTGACAGACAGTGGTACCGGAGCTATGAGTGCCAATCAATGGGCTGGAGTAATGGTTGGGGATGAGGCTTATTCGGGCTCAAGAAGCTACAAGAACCTTATGGTGTCAGCAAAGGATATATTCGGTTATGAGTATTTCCAGCCTGTACACCAGGGAAGAGCAGCCGAAAAGGTTGTAATGCCTATATTCCTTCACGAAGGCAAGGTAGCAATATCTAATATGCATTTTGACACCACACGTGCTCATGTGGAGCTTGCAGGTGCAAGAGCAATAGACTGCGTTATTCCGGAGGCTTTGGATACAGTCAATTATCATCCATTCAAGGGAAATATGGACATAGAAAGACTTAAGAAGCTTATTGAAGAACATGGACCAGAAAATGTAGGAATGATAATCATTACAGTGACAAACAATAGTGCAGGCGGGCAGCCAGTTTCTATGGATAACATAAGAAAGACCAGCGAAATAGCAAAATCCTATAACATCCCTGTTTGCATAGATGCTGCCAGGTATGCGGAAAACGCTTACTTTATCAAAAATAGAGAAGAAGGGTATTCAGATAAGTCAATTAAGGACATCGCAAGGGAAATGTTCAGCTATGCCGATGTATTCACCATGAGTGCAAAGAAGGATGCCATAATCAACATGGGCGGACTGGTAGGCGTCAAGAATGACCCTGAGCTTTATGAAGTTGTTAAAGCAAGGACTATTCCTTATGAGGGATTTGTTTCCTACGGAGGGCTATCAGGAAGAGACATCGAGGCTATGGCGATAGGTCTTCAGGAAGGAACTGATTTTGACTATTTGAAATACAGAATTGGTCAGATGGAATACCTTGCAGAGAAGCTTGACGAAGCAGGCATAGCGTACCAATCCCCGGTTGGAGGACATGCTGTATTTCTTGATGCCAAGAAGCTTCTTCCACACATACCTTATTACGAGTTCCCGGCTCAGGCACTGGCAATTGAGCTCTATATCGAAGCAGGGATAAGAAGCTGTGATATAGGGTCATATATGATGGGCAATGATCCCGACACAGGCGAGCAAATTGAGTCAGAATTTGAGTTTACGAGACTTGCAGTGCCAAGGAGAGTCTACACTCAATCCCATCTTGACGTTATCGTTGAAGCACTTAAAGCGATCAAGGAAAGAAAAGATACTCTAAAGGGCTACAGGATAACCTGGGAGCCGAAGGTGCTCAGACACTTCACGGCAAAGCTTGAGCCGATTAAGTAATCAACAGGCCTGATTCCGCATCAGGCCTTCCTTTATTGGAGGAATGGATATGAAACTAAGAATTTTGATCATTATAATAGTACTACTCTTGGTCCTTTCCGGCTGCAGTTCAACTGGAGGAGTTAAGGAGGAAGAATATGACCTGACCGTTGATGGTGGGGTCATATATGGGACTTTAACAGTTCCTCAGGGTGAAGGCCCGTTTAAGGTAGCGATTATTCACCCTGGTTCAGGACCTACTGACAGAGACGGGAACAGTGCAATAGCGGGATCGAACAATGGACTGAAAATGATTGCTCAGGAGCTTGCAAATAACGGTATTGCATCCATAAGATATGACAAAAGAGGTATAGCCGAGTCTATGGGGCTTATAAAAGTGAAAGCGAGCTTGTATTTGAAGACTATATAAATGACCTGGTCCTCTGGATAGAAAAAGCCGGATCAGACGAGCGATTCAGCAGTGTATACCTTATTGGCCATAGCGAGGGTGCGCTTATATCAGCGGCAGCTGCCACAAAGACCCAGGTCTCAGGATTTATTTCACTCGCCGGGGTAGGAGAGCCGGCCTATGATACTTTAATCAGGCAGCTGTCCACACAACCTAAGGAAATAACCGATCTTACAACTCCGATAATTATGGAGCTTAAGGAGGGAAGGACAGTTCAGGATGTTCCTGAAATGCTTCAGTCTCTATTCAGGGATAGTGTCCAGCCGTATTTAATCTCGTGGTTCAAATATGATCCAGCGAAGGTTTATGGGGAGATAGATGCACCAGTAATTATAATTCAGGGAGACAATGATCTGCAGGTAACAGTTGAGGATGCCAGAATGCTGGGCGAGGGTACCGGTTTGGAGCCTGTGATAATTGAAGGTATGAATCATATTCTTAAGGAAGCACCAACGGATCCTGAAGGTAATATGAAGACGTATCAGGATCCGAAGCTTCCTCTTCACCCCCAGTTAATGGATAAGATAATAAACTTTATTAACAACGATTAAGTCTGCCAGGTGCGGACTTTTTTTTCGGGGATAAATGATAATGTTTATCAATTACATCTTTAGGGTATATGCATACCGGATAACTAATAATTAATATAGATAAAGGAGAGATACAATGACATTCAAACTACCGGAATTAAACTACAACTACGATCAGCTTGAACCACATATTGACGCAAGGACAATGGAGATCCATCACACAAAGCATCATCAGGCATATATCAACAACCTGAATGCTGCACTCGAGGGTCACGAGAGCTTAAAGAGCAAGAGTATAGAAGAGATAATTTCCGATCTGGAATCTGTTCCTGAAAATATTAGAACAGCTGTTAGGAACAATGGTGGAGGGCATCTGAATCACTCAATGTTCTGGCAGCTTATGTCTCCAAAAGGTGGGGGAGAACCAAAGGGAGAGTTGGGCAAGCTTATAGATAGGGACTTTGGGAACCTGGATACCTTCAAGGCTGAGTTTAAAAAGGCTGCAATGGGCAGATTTGGAAGCGGCTGGGCATGGCTTGTTTTGGACGGAGAAAAGCTTAAGGTCGTATCTACCCCCAATCAGGATAATCCCATTTCCGAAGGTTTGAAGCCTATACTGGGGATCGATGTTTGGGAGCATGCTTATTATCTGAAGTATCAAAATCTAAGGGCAGATTATATCGATGCATGGTTTAATGTTCTTGATTGGGAAAAAGCTGAAGAAAATATGAAATAAATCAATAGGTTGAACAAGCGGGTCCGGGAAACCGGACCTTCTTTTTTACGGCTCGATTTAGACACTGATTTTTACAAATATACGGCAACTATGGTATAATACATTGAACATAATTGAGAAAGAGTGATAAAATGGAGAATTCATTCAGGTATTATAAAAACAACGATTGTCAGTATTATCCCTGTCATGAGATAAGAAATGAGGAGTTCAACTGCATGTTCTGCTATTGTCCACTTTATCTCATAAAAGACTGCGGAGGAAAATACTCAGTAATAAGTGGCATAAAGGATTGCAGCAGATGCTTCATTCCACACAGCTATAAAGGTTATGAATACATAAATGATATTCTGATCAAGTACACTAGGGCTAATCCATTGGAGGAGTAGTTATGAAAAAAAAGAAATTTGATCCTGCAAGGATCACTCAGGGTCTGATGGGTAAAGCTAGGGAGTATATGGGAGACTCCGAAAGAATGAAGGATCTCCTGTCTTCAGCCAGTATCAAGGTGAAGGATAACAACCAGCTTTCCGGCATGATAGAGGATATCGGGTTGGCTTTGAGCTTAACCAGAGACTTTTCAAGGAAGACATACAGAGACATTTCCAAAGGAAGTATAGCTGCTATAGTGGCAGGGATAATCTACTTGGTAAATCCAATGGACATAATTCCTGACTTTCTTATGACTGGATTTTTGGACGATGCGGCTGTACTTGGCTATATCCTGACCAGAATGAGGGATGAATTGGACAAGTACAAGCATTGGAAGGATGCCAACAGGTAGGAGGGAATCTATGAGAAAGACATTAACCTCACTTATAATTATGATTTTGATCTTACAGCCATTTCATGTTGAGTCGGTTGGTTTCGAGCCAGGTACTCCCCGGGCAGTCAGTATAGGGTTGCCTACCGGTGATACACAGGGATTAAGGCTGTCCTGGATAAATGATCCATTGTTGGAAGAGTACATTAACAACAATTACCAGGGAAGCGGACTCAGTTATCACGTCAATATCTACATAAGAAAGGGAACAGAGATCCTTATCAAAGATCTCTATTACAGCTATGATCAGCTTCAAAAGGGATCAGATTCAAGGATTTCTGTAACCGTAACACTCGATGAGCTTGGATCAGATGAGACAAGTATTGATTTTATGAGCACATCCTATAGTGCAAGAGTAAGGTATATCCAGGCTATGAATGACATATTGGGCTCATATTATCTGGCGGACAGCTTCAGTGCAAGTGCAAGTCTTGGTCTCATATACCCATATAATTATGCCAGCAGCTGGGCTATAGAGGAGCTTGATAAGGCGATGGAGTATGGCTTTATCACGCCTAGGATCAGCTCTAATATGAGAGATATTATAAGCCGGGAGGAATTCAGTGAAATGATGGTAAGCCTCTATGAATCAACAACTGGCATTGAGGCAGAATACATTGAAGCTCCTTTTACGGATACAAACGATCCCCAAATTTCAAAGGCAGCCAGTCTAGGAATAATTACCGGATATGATGATGGTACCTTCAGGCCTGCCAACCCGATCTCAAGACAGGATATTGCTTTAATAATCTTCAGAACTCTGAAGCTTATTATTCCTGAGATCAACAGTTATTATCAACCACGGGACACAGGTGAGCAGATCCAGCCTTATGCCTACGATGCAGTAATGTTTCTTGTCCATAATGGAATAATGAAGGGAGATGCAAAAGGGATGCTGAACCCCCTCGACCATACTACAAGGGAGCAAGCTGCTTTACTTACCTTAAGAGCTTATGAGCAATTTAAATAGGATCGCACTTATAGGCCTGCTTTTAGCAGGCCTAACTGAGTCGGATGATTAAGGAGTTGGATAGAATGCCACAGGGCAATATAGGTGAGCTTGCAGCAGTAGCGACTGCAATAAGCTGGACTCTGGTAGGCTTGTTTTTCAGCCAGGCCAGTAAAAGGATTGGCAGTTTATCAGTAAATTTTTATAAGTTGATTTTTGGATTTACTATGTTAAGTATAACTGCATACTTTACAAGGGGCATTGCCTTGCCTGTAGATGCGACGCTTAAGAACTGGACCTGGCTTGCCATGTCAGGCATAGTTGGATTTTTCCTAGGAGATTATTTTATGCTCAAGGCTTACATAGAAGTGGGAGTCAGAGTGTCTATGCTTATGATGGCATCAAGCCCGCCTATGGCAGCCTTATTGGGATTTTTGTTCCTGTCTGAAAGGCTATCTCCATCTGCTCTATTAGGGATGCTTATCACTATTTCTGGTATCGTTTTAGTGATTTTAAGCAAGGATAAGGATAAGGGAAGAGTGAGGATCAGGTACTCGGTCAAAGGACTTACCTATGCCTTTATAGGAGCCTTTGGCAGTGCAGCAGGGATGGTCTTCAGCAAGATTGGCCTTGGAGACTATAATACTATGGCAGCCACTCAAATAAGAATTATTGCCGGATTCCTGTGCTTTGTAATTTTTGTTACTGTAAGAAATGAATGGAAAAACCTTCGTTCTGCAATCATGGACAGGAAAGCCTTGAAATTTACTTTTCTGGGTTCCATATTCGGGCCATTCATCGGAGTCAATTTATCGCTTGTTGCTCTTAAATACACAAGCACAGGAATAGTATCAACTATAACCTCAATGACTCCAGTCACAATAATCCCTTTTTCCATTGCCTTATTCAAGGAAAAGGTCAAGCCCAGAGAAATTCTTGGAGCATTGATCTCAGTTTCAGGTGTAGCCATACTGTTATTGACGTAAAAAAGTGAGGGAAATTACCCTCACTTTTTTGGTTTTGTTGAACCTATCCCCACCAATGATCCGGCCAAGCCCAATAACAGTGCCGTTGAGAGGGTAAACATTGACAAGCCTGTCAACAGCAAATCATAATCTGGTAGAAACAGAAAGGGGAGAGAACCAGTCAGACCATTAAATATCCGTGAAGCTGAAATGACAGTTACACCGAGACTCAATATTCCTGATAAAACGCTAAGGAAAACTCCATTGATAATGAAGGGCAGGTATATGAATCCATCGGGTGCACCAAGTAGCTTTAGAGTACCTATAGCGTCTCTGTTAAGATAAATTCCCTGTCTTATTATATGAGAGGTGAGTACGACAGTGGCGGCACCAACAGCGGCAATAACCAGTAGTCCTGCAAGATTGAATACAGCTGATATGTCCTCAAGCTTAGTTAACACCTCTCTGTTATCCCTCACGTAACTTACCCCTTCAATACTTCCTGCAGATACGGAAATCTCCTCAGCCTTATCCAGCTGTATATGGACCTCCAGATACTCGCTGAAGGGATTATAATCAAATAAAGCAAGTATTTTTGAATCATCTCCAAGGAGCTTGACCATTCTGTCCTTTGCCTCATCAGCCAGTATAAGTTTAATTTCTTCGACTCCTTCTATCTCCTGCAGGTCTTCTGAAATCCTTTCAGGATCAGAACCCGGATCATAATAAACGCTTATCTCGGCCTCAGACTGGAGGGAATCAGCCATATAGCTCATTGAATATCCAAGACCGGCAGTCATTGACAGAATGAAGAAGATCATAGAAAGACTTAAAATAGACAGGATATAGGATGACAGATCCTTCCTTGCGAGGGTGCCTGCTTCCTTCAGGAAGTAAGGAACATTGAAAAGCTTAAAGCTCATGATGCACCTCCTTAAGAGACATCCTTCCGTCCTCTACCGTTATGTGGATATAGTCCTTCTCACGTTCCAAAAGATGTGTGGCATGTGTAGTGATGATTACTGTAGTTTCAGGGGAAACAAAGGTTTTTAGAAGGTCGAGTACTATTATTGAGTTGGATTTATCAAGATTTCCCGTAGGTTCGTCGGCAATTATCAATACCGGTTTGCGCGCAACCGCTCTTGCAATGGCAACTCGTTGTCTTTCACCATAAGAGAGGTTGTCAACGATATTGTGCACCTTATGGGAAAGACCGACTTTTTCCAATGATTCTAGAGTTCGCTGGTACATTTCTTCTCTGCCAAGTTCAAGAAACCTAAGACCTGTCATAACATTCTCACAAGCAGTTCTGCCGTCCAGGAGCTTGAAGTCCTGAAACACAGGTCCTATCTTCTGCCTTAAGCTCCGCAGCTCAGCATGACCGATAGATTTCATATCTATATTCATAACATTAAGGTCTCCTCCGGTCGGTCTCTCGATACCTAGCAGCATTTTTATAAAGCTAGTCTTTCCAGAGCCACTTGCGCCGGTTATGTATACCAGCCTTCCGCCGGTTATTTCAAGTGATGTCTCCTTTAAACCGAAGGTTCCATCCTTATATTGAAGACTTAAATTATTGGCTTTTATCATAACTTCCCCCTAAAACAACGACATGTTGATATTCATATAAAGGTACCCGTCCTCCAGACGGATCGACCGTATCGTATTGTTTCCCAGTAGAGCCTCAAACCTCAGCTCAAACAGGCCAGCTGAAAATAACTCCTCCATGGCAGACCTTTCCAAAGTCAGTCCCATGAATTCTCCAACACTAAGAGAATACCCCAGTGTCCTTTCGTCAAGCTGCTCTAAGCTCCCCTTCATTGTAAGCTGAAGCTCCGGCATTTCGAGGATCATTTCATCCTTAACAAAAAATATCCGGACCTTTGCAGGATAGTTCTTCAATGATAGGTCGCGGTTCAGCGACTCATCAGATATCGTTCCACTGACACCGTCAAGCCCAAGTTTAATGGTAATAAGCTCCTGTGACAGGTTCCCTGACTCAATATCCTTGGACAATTGAGCAATAGTATCAGAAAAAACTGGCTTAATATCAACAAGTGAGCTCTCAAGCTGGGCGAGCCACTCCTC
>DAIPJA010000182.1:0-4065 GCA_036770525.1 Gudongella sp.
AAGCTATTTAGAGCTTTTGAATGGGTTTTTTAATATGCAAGTGTCAAACTCCCGAATCTTGACATTGCCATCTGCTTGTATTAATATGAGGTTAACTTTATATTGACTATGATGGAGCAAGTAGGCAGTCGGTAATGTTTTGAGAGAGAGCCGAGGATGGTGGAAAATCGGCAGAGCACGGCGCTGAAATACGATCCTGAGTCTGTTGGTAGGGCTGCACCGTACGCAGCGTGAGGCTTTTTGCGAATTAAGGTGGTACCACGGGTTTTCTCGTCCTTATGGATGAGAAAGCCCTTATTTTTTTTCAGGAGGTTTTTCTATGGCAAATGTATTTGACGTTTTGAGTGAAAGAGGCTACATCGATCAGGTAACGCATGAGGAGGAGCTCAGGGAGCTGTTGGAGAAAGAATCTGTGGCATTCTATATAGGTTTTGACGCCACTGCGGACAGTCTTACGCTTGGACATTTCCTTCAGATGATGGTTATGATGCATATGCAAAGGGCAGGTCACAAGCCTATAGCACTTCTAGGCGGAGGAACTACGATGATCGGGGATCCTTCGGGCAAGTCGGATATGCGTAGGGTATTGACAAGAGAGATAATCGACCATAATGCAGAATGCTTTAAAGAGCAGTTCAAGAGATTTCTGGACTTTAATGACGACAGAGCAATTATGGTGAATAACGCAGACTGGCTGATGGATCTTAATTTTGTAAACTTCATGCGAGAGATCGGGGTCCACTTCTCAGTGAACAGAATGCTTACCTTTGACTGCTACAAGAACAGGCTGGAGCAGGGGCTTACATTTTTCGAATTTGGCTATATGCTGATGCAAAGCTATGATTTTCTATACCTGTACAGACACCATAACTGCAAGATGCAGCTTGGAGGAAGCGACCAGTGGTCCAATATAATCGGAGGCTATGAGCTTGTCAGAAAACTTGAACAGGATAAGGTATATGGGATGACTTTTAAGCTCCTGACAACTGCCGCGGGAACAAAGATGGGGAAAACCGAGAAGGGTACGATCTGGCTTGACAAGGAGAAGACCTCTCCATATGAGCTGTTCCAGTACCTTAGAAATGTTGACGACAGAGATGTTGAGAAATTCCTTGCACTCCTGACATTCCTTCCCATGGATGAGGTCAGAAGACTGGGTGCACTTAAGGATGCTGAGATCAATATGGCCAAGGAGGTCCTTGCATATGAGGTTACTCAAATGGTACATGGCAAGGAGGAGGCTGATAAGGCGTTGGAGGCTTCGAGGTCATTATTTGCAGGCTCTGCAGATTCAGAGTCCATTCCTTCGACAGACATGGATGCGAGGATTTTTGAGGAAGGGATCGGAATTCTCGATCTTATGAGAGAGCTTGGACTTATTAAGACAAACAGCGAGGGCAGGCGTCTTGTAGAGCAAGGCGGTATTACTATTGACGGCGAAAAGGTTGAGGCTGTCGACAGGATGGTAACGCTTGACGACTTCAAGGACGGCAGGATATTGATAAGAAAAGGCAAAAAGGTGTACCACCAGGTAAAAATCTGATTTGGAGGGAATCCAATGCAGAATTCCGAAAGAAGGATACTGGAGCTTCAAAATATCCTGGAGGCAACAAGACTGCTCAATGCCTCCAAGGATATCGATTTCATCCTTAAGGAGCTCATGAATGCAACGCTTAAGCTTATCAGCCGGGCAGACATCGGCATAATATTCCTTTATGACAAGGATAGCGGCATGCTGAAGTCGAAATGCTCCTTCGGCTTTAATGATATGTCCATATCCTTAAAGCCCGGTGAATCCATAACCGGGATAACCTTTGTCAGAAAGGAGACTCTGCATCTTAAGAGCAATCAGGAGATGATGGAGCTTATGGCATTTATGGAGCCTGGAAACAGAAAAATGCTTGATGAGAAGATCATCAAGCCGATGAAGGACCTTCAAAGCTCAATAAGCTGTCCGCTGATCCACGAGGATGAATGCGTCGGAGTATTTGTGCTTGACAACTATACCGGGAAAGACCCTTTGACTGAGGACGATGTTTACCTTGCTGAGCTTATTTCAGTGCAGGCGACGATAGCGATAAAAAATGCTGAAATATATGAGAATGAAATCAGAAATCAGAGAGCCCTTAAAAGCTATAGTGAAATGCTTGAGATCGAAAAAAACAGATACCAGTATTCAACCTACCTCCATAACAGATTTACTGAGATGATCCTTAAGAAAAGCACCATAGACGATATTGTTCGGGAGGTTTCTATGCTCCTGCAGAGCGATGTTTTTGTCATAGACTCCTTCTATTCCGTGATAAGCTACTGGGGAGATTTCTCAGTCTCAAGAGATGCTCTCACCTTCCAAAAATCAAATCTGCTTGATCATATGCTTGAGAATGATGAGAGCATACATTTTTCCCAGGCTCTGAATAATTGGGTGCTGCTCTACCCTATCACGCCGGCAAATGAGCTGATGGGCTGGGTAGGCGTCATACTTAAATCAGGAGACATCAATGAGCTTGATAAAATAGCCATCGAAAAATGTACTAATGTAGTTGCACTGGACATGATAAAGCATAACGAGATGTTCAATCTTGAACAGTCGATAAAGGGGGATCTCTTTGACAACCTTATGAATTCAGGCAGTCTGGAGTCCATCGAGGCTTTTTCCAAGAGGTACAAGGTCGATCTTGAAAGACCCCACAGGCTTCTCTTGATAAGGCTGGAGCTGTCCACGATTCAGGTTTCAAATTATAAGCTGATAAAGCATTTATACGAGGAAGTAAACGCATTGGCATTGCAGAGATTTAAAAATAGTCTTTCATTGCTGAAGGGAAATATGATCATCGTACTTCTTGACGATACAAAAAATCCAACCCGTAAGGACATAATGGAATTCCATATGGATTTGGTAAACTATTTTATGGACTTTGAGTTCTCCCATATTTACTCTCCAGCCATATCGATGGTTGTAAGCGAAAGGATCGATGACTGGAAACAGCTGCGCACTACCTATGACTATTCCTTCAGGCTTTTTGAACTGGCACCTATCGGGACTTTAAGGGGTAAATGTGTGTTCTATGAGGATTTCGAGGTCAAAAGGTTCCTTCTGAAGGCAGACAGAAGAGAGCTGGAGGAGTTTGTGATCAAGATATTCCACCCGCTTTCAGAATATCCCGGCTCTTCACGGGCTGAGCTGTATCAAACATTAAAGGTCTATATCAAAAGCTGTGGAAATTGGTCCGGCACAAGGGATACCCTTCATATTCACGGGAATACCCTTACTTACAGGTTGTCAAGGGTAAAGGAAATCCTAAGCCTCGACCTCGATGACTATGAAAAGAGACTTAGGCTTCAGCTTGCCTTTGAGATCATTTCAATTTACCCAGAGCTTGAGAAAAAAATATGCCCTGACTCCTTATAGGATTCAGGGCAGTTTTTATTTACTTAGGAAATCAAGAGCAAATTGTGTGTAAAGACCTGCTGATACCCCAAGAGCATCCTCGTCGATATCGAACTTTGGATGATGGTGAGGATAATAGTCCAGCTTGGCAGTATTTTTTGAGCCTACAAAGGCAAATGCTGAAGGAGCATATTCCGAGAAAAATGCAAAATCCTCTCCACCGGAGGTCTTTTCAAAGGTCACCAGGCCTTCTTCGCCAGCAACTTTTTTAACTGATCCGGCAGCTATAGCTGACATCATCGGATCATTGATGGTAGGAATAGTCATTTGAGTATATTCCATTCTCGCTTCTGCTCTGTATGCCTGTGCTGTCATCTCTACAATTCTTCTGATCTGACCTTCAAAGGCATTGTTTACCTCCATACTGTAACATCTTGTAGTGCCTTCCATGTAAGCCTCACCCGATATTACATTCCATCTGGAGCCGCTTCTTATCATTCCAACGGTAACAACTGCAGGATCTGAAGGGTTTATCTCCCTGTTGACTATGCTCTGGAGGTTCATTACGATGGCAGATGCCACAACTGATGCGTCTACTGTCTGGTGCGGCATAGCACCATGGCCGCCTTTTCCGGTGATATATACCTTGAACATTCCTGCTGATGCCATTCTTG
>DAIPJA010000183.1:0-4060 GCA_036770525.1 Gudongella sp.
TGTTTCACGCCCTTTTCTGCTATTTTTAGAACATATGGAACTGTAACGTTGCAAAGAGTTGTAGATGCCGTCTGTGAAAAAGCCGAGGGTATGTTGTCTACGCAATAGTGGGTCACACCATCAACCTCGTAAACAGGGTCATCGTGGGATGTTGAATGTGTCGTTTGTATCGCACCCTCATCATCGCATGCAACGTCCACTATCATCGCTCCTGACTTCATCATCTTGAGCATGTCTCTGTCCACCAAATGATCCTTTCTCCACTTAGGCCAAAGAATGCAATTAATAAGGACATCCGTCCTCTTCAGGCATGTCTCCAGATTGGCTCTGTTGGAGATTAGAAGCTCGACGTTTGAAGTCAGCTCCTTTCGCGCTTTTTCAAGCTTATCTATGTTTATATCGAGTATCGTTACCTTATTCCCAAGGGCTGCAGCCAGCTCTGCTGCAGCTACTCCTGAGTTTCCTGCACCAATGATGGTTATCTCCGGGGTTCTTACTCCATCTATTCTTGAGAGCAGTATCCCATTTCCTCCATGAACTCTTTGCATAAAGTGAAGTGCCGCCAGAAATCCCCCTTTGCCTGCAATTATGCTCATTGGCTTAAGTAATGGGAATTCGCCGTCCTTGTCGTCTACATCCTCATAGGCTATCCCAGTAACCTTTCTCTCGAGCAATGCATCAGTTTGCTCGGCGTAGGCGTTGGAGTGGATATAGGTAAATACTATGTGGTCCTCCCTAAGATATTGAAATTCCTGAGGGAATATCTCCTTCACCTTGTAAATTAGCTCGGCTTCTTCATATACCTCCCTGGGAGTATCCTTAAGTATCGCACCACTATTGATATAGTCCTCATCAGAGTAGCCGCTTCCTATTCCTGCACCTCTCTCAACAAGTACAGTATGGCCTTTGCCTGTGATCTCCTTAACTCCATCTGGATTACACGCCACCCTGTATTCGTTTTTTTTGATCTCCTTTGGAATTCCAATTATCACTGTAAAACCCCCTTCGACATTTTAATTTTTATTCCACATCCACAGTCAGCATTTCCAATGCTTCATCCACTATCCTGTTTCTTATTTCACTATCCTGTTTCTTATTTCACTTTCCTTCTCACTGGTATCCATTGGATTGCCCACCGGGAAGGGGATTGCGAATGCCGGTACTATTCTCACAGCTCCAACAGTTTTTGATATAGGTGTAACTGTACAAATATGTGATGAAGGTATTCCAACTGCCTCCAGCTCCTTGACTATCGTTGCTCCGCAACGAGTACAGGTGCCTCAGGTTGATGTCATGATCGCTCCGTCAACTCCAGCTTGCAACAGCTCCTGTGCAATTTCCTTCCCCATTGCAGTGGCATCTGCAACGGAGGTTGAATTCCCTGTTGTTACATAATAATACTCATAAAGCTCACCAAATGTTCCGTCCTTCTCCTTTGCTTTCATAAGATCAATGGGAAGTACTACATTTGGATTTTTATTTGCATATACAGGATCATAGCCTGCATGAACCGACTCATAGCTTCCTTCCTCAAGCTTCTCAATATCCTTGATACTGTATTTTTTGTAGAATTTAGCCGTAGCAGCAGGCAGGTGATCGGGATTCCCCATTGGAACGACACCCCCCGATGTCAATATTGCAATCTTGGCTTTCTTCAGGTCCATAAGTCCTCTAGCCGGCTTTACCTTGTTATAGGATGGTATGGGTATCTCGGTTTGGAACTCCTCCCCCTTAAGCTTCTTTACAAGCATGTCGAGGGCTCTTTCAGCTCCAGTTCGATCCATAAATCTATTTACTCTTATCCCTCTTGGGATATAGCCCTCCTCGGCAGGCAGTCCAAGCTCTTCTCCGGATAGCAGCTTGTTTGCTATATTCTTCATAGCAGCTACCGCTTTTTTCATACCTGCTGCTGAGTTGGCAGTTTCAACAATTATAGTTTTGTCTTTGTAAATGGCAACTGCTGGATTTTCTACATACATTCCTGTTACCGTCTTTACCCCAAGTATTTCATCAAGATAGGCGCAAAGATCTCCACAAGCCATCCCAAATCGTCCAGCGTTGAAGGCAGGCCCAGCTATTAAGAGATCTGTATCAAGTCCCTTGACCATTTCGAGTATCTCTTCTCTTACAGCTTCCATATTTTCAGCATAGTAATTATCACCACATACTACAGTTGCAACGATCTCAGCATTCAGCCCATCCATAAAAAGATTTGCTGAGCCGGCAGCGCCCTCAAGGAGCAAGGGCTTCATTGAGGCCTTGTCTTCGCCGCCAATCTGTCCAAAGAATTGATTAGTATAAAACAACACTTTTTTCATGTCTTCCCCCTCCTAAACAGTAGTAGCACTGAGATAACTATATCCCTGAAGATTATGGCTTCCGATGATCCCATGGATCTCTACTATCAAACTTCCGTCCTCCTGCCTCGAGCCGACGAATCCACCGGTTATATGCTCGAGAGCATCCAAATCCCCGATTATCCTGTCCATCCTTGGGATCCTTATCCTTGCATTGCTGTTTCCAGTTGATACTATTGCATCTGCTTCATCTACACCGTCTGGGAGCGATTCAGACTTGCCATCTACTCCTGCGTCCTCGTTGCTTATCATGACGGTCTTAATGCCTTTATTCTCAAGCCTCTTGCATATCATCATCAAATCGGTAGTTGGGTTGCCAAAGCCCTCCTGAGACTGTATAGCTCCGTCTGCACCCATCAGTTCAACAATTTTTGCTGTCAGCATTGAATTTCTGTACTTGTCCTGAAGAACCGTTGTCATGGGGCTTACTACTGCTCCGATGAAATTTATCTCCTTGCCGTGTCTTTTGAAGCACTCCTTGATTACGGCATTATTCTGATGATGGTATGTAGTAGTCTTTGATCCTGCGGATACGCAGTGCCCGCTTACAAGTGCGCCATCGAATGCCTCCAGCGGATTTATAGGTGTAGGAAGCATAAGCTTGGAATCCTTGCCATAGAAATACGTATCATGAAGAAGCCCCTGACCAACGCACTGATAAACATAGGCTACCTTTGGAAGGTCCTTGTATTCGTGATTTTTATCATCAAACGACCCCCACTTGATTATCTCTGAATCCTCATAACCAAATGGAATACATGCTTTGGCGAGGTAATTTGCAGCCCTTACTCCTGCCAGTCTTACAACCTCCTCGTGCTCATGAGGGGTAACACCCGTTTTCTTAACAATGCTTATAACTAGATTGAACAGCTTGGAAAACGGTGTATAGTCAGCCAAGGGACCCGACATATCAATGATCCCCTCCTGGAATCCAACTATAGGCCCGGTAGTTACAACTGCAGCATTCTTCAAAACATAGGTCGTACCCCTTCCGGCTTCGTAAATCTCGCCAACTAAACCAGGGAAGCCATCTCCATCGATCTTGCACCTGGGCTCCACCACATCCTTGACAGGCAATATCCTCACACTATCCCCGGGCTTTGCAACATCAAAGCCAACATCCTCTATCCTGTCATCCTCCATCAGCAGCATCCTGAGCTCTTCAGTGTTTACAGACAGTATGCCGTTTTCAAATTTAGTCGTATCTGACATAACAATGTCCTTCACATAGTTATAACGCAATTCAAGCTCCATACATTTACCCCCCTATCAATTATTACTATTTAATTATGCAATAACCATGCCAATTGCAAAGGCAAGGATTACCTAAGTAGACCGACAAAAAAAGATACAAGGTGACACATTTCTGTCACCTTGTTGTATATTTTTTGTCATGCCTCAATTTCGATGCCGTACTTATTGAGTTTGTAATGAAGCTTTTGTCTGGTTATTCTTAGGAGCTTAGCGGCCTTTGATATATTCCAGCCTGTGTTTTTTAAGGTTCTCAATATCATATCCTTTTCAATCGTCTCCAGCAGATTGTCCAGTGATCCAAACTCCTCAATAGTCTTTCCTTCCAAGTTCTTTGATTGTAAAAGATATGACGAGGGTTCTCTATTCAAGTATGCAGGCAGATCATCAAGCTCGATCACTTTTCTATCAGTAAAGCTCATACAGGATTCTATTATATGCTGCAGTTCTCT
>DAIPJA010000184.1:0-4039 GCA_036770525.1 Gudongella sp.
GGTACAAAGCCCATCAGGGGATCTATTGTCTTGTATTCGCCTGCAAGCATAAGGCCTGAAAGAGCTGCAAGTGCCGAACCTATTGCAAAGGCGATGACGATTATTGTCGTTATGTTTATCCCCATCAGCCTCGCTGCGTTCATGTTGTCCGAGCATGCTCTCATTGCCATTCCGATCCTTGTATTCTTTATCATGTAGGATAGGGCAATGAGTATTACAAAAACCGCCACAAAGGTTATTATGTTCATCGTCGACAATCTTACTGTCCCGAATGTATGAAGCTTTGACAGATAGTCCGGGAGGTGGAATGCGACTCTTTGAGGTGAAAACACCATAACAATTATATTTTGAATAAGTATCGATACAGCCAATGACGATATCAGTGTAGTTTCCTCTCCGGAGCTTCTTAATGGCCTGTAAGCTACCCTTTCTGCAGTAAGCCCGACTATTATTGAGAGCACTACAGATATGATTATGGTCAGCCATAAGGGCATTCCATAGGTCGTAAAAAGGACCAGTATTGTATAGACCCCTACGGTCATTATGTCTCCGTGTGCAAAATTGATCAGCCTAAGTATGCCGTAAACCATTGAGTATCCTATGGCGACCATGGCGTATACGCTGCCAAGCTTTATGCCGTTGAATAACTGACTTAGAAAATATCCGATTTCAGGCATCGTATTCACCTCCCAGGTAGGCTTTCTTGATTCCGGGATCTTCAATTAATTCCTTGCTCCATCCCATGGTTTTTACTACTCCGGTTTCAAGGATATAAGTCCTGTCGGATATATCGAGGGCATCATAAGCATTTTGTTCGACAAGGAGCATTGTGATCCCGTCCTTTTTAAGTTGTCTAAGTACATCGAATACATTTTGGGTCATAAGTGGAGACAGCCCCATTGAAGGCTCATCCAGGAGTAGAAGTCTGGGATCTCCCATAAGTGCCCTCCCTATTGCGAGCATTTGCTGCTCCCCTCCTGAAAGAGTACCTGCGGTTTGCTTTAGTCTCTCTTTAAGGATTGGAAACAGCGTCAAAGCCCTTTCAAAATTCATTTCTACCTTCTCTTTGTCCTTTTGCAGGAAAGCACCAAGTTTAAGATTTTCCTCTATGGTCATCTTCGTAAATATCTGTCTGCCCTCAGGTACTTGTATAATTCCTCTTTGGACTATGACATGGCTGTCGACACGAGTTATATCCTCTCCATCCATGGTTATTTTCCCGGATTCTGCTTTTAGGAGTCCTGATATGGTCTTAAGTATTGTGGTTTTCCCTGCTCCGTTTGCTCCTATCATAGCGACGATCTCGCCGTCATTTATATCCAGCGAAACGTTGTGGACCACTCTTATGGAATCATATTTTACGCACAGGTTTTCAATCTTAAGCATGCTCTCTCGCCCTCCCCAGGAATGCCTCGATAACCTTAGAGTCATTCCTTATTTCTTCAGGCAAGCCCTTGGAAATGACCTCTCCAAAGGCCATGGCGTAGATGTAGTCACATAGTCCCATGACTACCTTCATGTCATGCTCTATCAATACGATCGTAAGGTTGAACTTATTCCGGATATCTCTCAATATATGTATTAATTCAGCACTTTCATGGGGGTTCATTCCGGCTGCCGGTTCGTCAAGCAGCAACAGCTTAGGAGATGCAGCCAGTATTCTTGCTATTTCAAGCTTTCTTTGGGCTCCATAGGGAAGTGAGCCGGACACGTGCTGAGCCATTTGATCTATTCCCATGATCTTGAGCATATCCATTGCTTTATCGTAAAGCTCTCTCTCTTCACTTTTAAAGGCCGGAAGCTGAAGTATGGCCTGAACATTATTGTAGTTTCTATGGATCTGCGCTCCTATGACAACATTTTCTATGACAGTCATTTTCTTAAAAAGCCGCAGATTCTGATAGGTCCTCAGTATTCCGAGCTTCGCTATCTTATGAGGCTTAATTCCTGTTATGTCGCTGCCGAGATATACTATACTGCCGGAGGTAGGCTTAAGTACACCCGAAAGCATGTTAATTACAGTGGTTTTTCCTGCACCGTTTGTGCCTATCAACCCATATATTTTGTTCTCTTCAATTGTTGAATCAAAACCCTTTACCGCTCTTAGTCCCTTGAAATGCATCTCTAGAGCTTTAGTCTCAAGTAATATGCTCATGTCTCTACTCCTTTGATTTCATATGTCTACTGCATCTTGTTATCGCATTAGCTTATTAATAATTCTGTATTATATCACTTCTCAATAATGTTGTAAATTAATGCTAAAGCATAATTTACTCAAGTTATTGTGTCCAATCAAAATATATTTTCATCCAATACATAGAAAAAGCACTCTTTTCAGAGTGCAGTTCATTTTATCTTATTCTATTGTCTAGGCTCATCTAAGTTCTTAGTGAATAAGATGATCCATGCCTATATCCTTAACATCCTCAAGTTTTACGGCTCCTGAGTCAATAAGGTATTTCATCAGCATAGGTCCGTTCTTGATCGATCTTTGCAGCGCCAGGTGGGATATTATTGCAATATCACCCCTATAGAATGCTTTGCTATTGTCTGCATAATCATCTGATGTCAGCTCGATCTCCCTTGTCAGAGGGGTAGGGTCATCCCATCTGAAATCCCCTTTAGAATCATTATAGCCCAGAGACCTTAAAGCAAAGGTCAGGTATTGGTAAGTTGTTACAAGGTCATTGGCACCGAATCTGTCGGTGCTTACACCCTTGGTCAGGCCGTTGGCGAAAGCATAGCCAACATAGGGCTCCGCCCATTGGTCAACGTCTGTAAATGGATGCTCCCAGGTCTTAGATAGTGCTTCCGCCTCCTTGCCAAGTAGCCTTACCAGCATTGTCAATGCAACCTGTCGTGTGGGTGCCGCTAACAGATCGAACTTGGGTCTTCCAAGTGCGTCTGTTCCTGTCCCCTTAAACAGCCCCAGCGCATAAAGATCATTTGCAGCCCGCTCCATCCTTCCAGTATCGGGACCGCCCGGTCCCCCTGGTGTGTCACCCATGCCTCCGCCTGTGTTGCCTTCTCCGAAAATGCTGCCCTTCAGCTTGAGATTTTCTATGGTTTCAACGTGAAGCATCCCATTGTTGTATATATTTCCATCAACGATGAGGTGGCTGCCACTTCTAAGCTCCAGCATCCCATTTACAACAAGATCCCCATCTATCTTAAGCCGATAGTTCTCCATTACCATTACTGTGGTATCCTTAGGGACTTCAAGACTCTTAAGACTCGTATCTGAGGCAATGTTGAAGTATCCGGTATTCGCTATTACACCATTTTTTATAAGCATTCCGTCGTTATACCTGATCCCCTTTTCCCCTGTAAGAGCTCCATTAACTACAAGGACTCCTCTTCGTTCAAGGGTTAATGATGAGCCTTCTGCTATCTTAAGGTCATTTACCACCAGCAGAGTGTGAAGCTTTGCATTGCCTGTAAGTGTTCCATATTCTATGACTGCGTTGCTGCTTTTGAACGGATTGTTGATCTTGTCTACAGCATGGGCGTTATCGACCAATATTCCATCCTCAAGCCATACATCTCCGAATCTTCCCGTATATGTACCGCTGTTTAGAACAGTCACACCCATTATTCTTAAGGCTGATGCAGCTTGTCCTACAAAGTCCCCTCCATTAATAACTAAAAGGGAGTCGCCATTGTTTTCTATGGCTACAAAACCTCCGGTTATTTTACCTGGACCGTTTATTGTAAGTGTATTATTCCCCTGCTGAGTAATTGGGACCCCGGAGTTTTCTCTGGCTTCATTCACGTAGGTATATGTGATTGAAAATCCATTCAGGTTCAGTGTGTGAGTTCCCCCTGTTATGACTATTGCAGTATCTGACCTGAGTGATGAAGGTACAACGATATTAGCCCCAAGGGTGACATTGCTTCCTGTAGTCGTCTCCAATGCTTTCTTTAACTCCTGATATGTTGATACTGTGACAGCCGAAACATCTGCTGTAGAAGCCACATTACCCAATAACATAGAAATAATCAAAACAAAGATCAAAAGCTTTTTTATACTGGTCATTAC
>DAIPJA010000185.1:0-4014 GCA_036770525.1 Gudongella sp.
TATAGTAGAACCATTCAATAGGAGTTTTAATGAAAATGATTTATTTATGATTTTGCAACAACTTAGAGAGGATGGCAAGAGCATAATCATCATCACACATAAATTGAAGGAAACGAAAGCTCTTGCTGACCGTGTTGTAATATTGAGAGATGGAAAGCTTATCAAAGATGACATAGATCCAGATAATGTTACGACAAAGCAGCTTTCTGAAATGATGGTTGGAAGAGAAGTAAACCTTAATACGAGAAGACCATCCACAAGTATTGGAGATGTCTCCCTTAAACTTGAAAAATTAAACGTTGTGGTAGATGGGGTCCCTAAAGTAAGAAATGTTTCATTTGAAGTTCATGAAGGAGAGATACTGGGTATTGCCGGTGTAGAGGGTAATGGACAGTCTCAGCTTATTGAAGCATTAACTGGACTATGTAATCCGTTGACCATGAACATGAAAGTAAATGATATTCAAATACAGGGTTCAAGTGAGAAGTTCTTGAAAGCTGGGATAGCACATATACCTGAGGATAGACTTTCTATGGGCTTGGTTAAAGAAATGTCTATTATGGATAATATAATTCTTGGGTACCATAGAGAGGAAGAATTCTGCAGCAAATCAGGATTATTAAAGCGAAAGTGGATTAGGTCATACTCCAGTGAAATCAAAGATACCTTCGGAATCAAAGCCCCAAACGTTGACACCAGTGCAGGCTCTTTATCCGGAGGGAATCAGCAGAAAATAATAATTGCAAGAGCCTTCAGCAGAAACCCTAAAGCAATAATAATAGCACACCCTACAAGAGGTGTTGATGTTGGTGCGATGGAGTATATTCATAAGAAATTGATTGAGCTCAGAGATCAGGGAGCAGCTGTTTTATTAATTTCTGCTGATCTGGATGAAGTACGGACACTGAGCGACAGACTATTGGTCATGTTCGAAGGTGAGATAGTATCAGAGAGCATGCCGGGTGAACTGAATGAAATTGAAATGGGCTTACTTATGACAGGTGGCCATACAATGGTGGAATCGGAGGTCAAATCATGAAAACCCCAAAGATTAAATTACCATCCATTAGATCTAGAAATTCATTAGTGACATCTTTCCTGGCTTTGATTTTCTCGCTTCTACTAGGTATGGTAGTCATCCTAATAAGTGGGTACTCTCCTATTGAAAGCTATAAGGCAATTTTTGGTTTTTCCCTAAGCACCGTGAAAGGATTTGCTCTTTCGTTAAGTCAAGCAACACCCCTTATGTTCACAGGTATTGCATTTGCACTAGCTTACAGGGTAAGACTAATAAATACTGGAGCGGAAGGACAGTTATTCATAGGAGCAATGGCGGCTGCGTTGGTTGGAGTCTATGTTCACAATTTACCTGGTTTAGCTCATGTTTCGTTGGCTTTGCTGGCTGCATTTGTAAGCGGCGGGATCGTAGCAGGACTCGTTGCAATAGCGAGAGTATATACCGGGTCTAATGAGATAATTCTTACACTCATGCTAAATCAGATAATTATTTTCTTTACCAGTTATCTTGCAAATGGACCTTTGAAACCTCCCTCAAGTGGAGTTGGACAAACTGAAAGAATTTTAGAGAGTGCTCAGTTGCCAAGGTTAATACCTCAAACTCAGCTTACATCTGCATTGTTTTTAGTTATTGCTGTAGCTATAATAATCCAGTTTATTCTGGACAAAACTGTTTTTGGCTATGAGATAAAAGTAACCGGTCAAAATCTGAGAGCTGCACAAGTGGCAGGGATCAACACATCCAGAGTCTCAATAATTACTTTTTCCTTAAGTGGCGCAGTAGCAGGTCTAGGTGGAGCTGCTATGGTGCTAGGTGTCAATTATAGATTTGTTGAGGGATTCTCTCCAGGGTATGGATTCGCTGGGATTTCGATTGCAGCTCTTGCAGCTTACAGTCCTTTAGGAGTAATACCATCAGCATTACTGATAGGGATCCTGCGTGCTGGCACAATAACTTTAAGCAGAACTACTTCAATACCTGTAGAGTTGGTAGACTTGATTCAGGTTTTGGTCATTATATTTGTAGCTGCCCCTAAGCTGACACAGTCTGTAGTAAAAATATTCAATTCTTTAACTCATAAATTTCTTAAAAATGCTGAACCTGTCGGAGGTGAAAATTCATGACAATAACACTTGAACTAATATTGTCTATTTTAGCTTCAACTCTCCGAAGATCAGTACCACTGCTCCTGGCATCGATGGGAGGATGCTTTTCCATGAGATCAGGGGTTGTTGACTTGGGATTGGAAGGTATGATGTTGTCAGGTGCTTTCTTTGCAGTTTTAGGCTCACATGTTTCCGGGAATGTTTGGGTCGGATTACTTACAGGTGTTATATTCGGAATGATATTTGCACTGCTTCATGCAGTATTGCACGTCAATTATAAGGTTAACGGATCAATTAGTGGTATGGTTATCAATTTGATGGCTGCAGCATTAACACCCCTTCTTCTAAATGAAGTATTCGGAATGAGTGGTAAGTCGTCAACTGTAAGCAATTTCAACACTCCAAATATTGAGTGGCTTAAAGGGGTACCTTTCATTGGACCAATTTTAGGTGGACAAAACATCCTATTCTACATCTCAATAGCATTAGTCATTATAAGTTGGATATTCCTTTATAGATCAAAGTTCGGGCTTAGGTTGAGGATGGTTGGAGAAAACCCAGAAGCTGCCAGCGCGGTTGGTCTTAACGTAAAAGCGTACAAATACTTTGGAGTATTGGTTAGCGGTGCATATGCAGGGTTAGGTGGAGTATACCTTTCACTTGGACAAATGAATCTATTTGTAGAAAATATGACTGCGGGAAGAGGCTATATAGCGGTAGTAATAAATGCATTTGGAAGATATAATCCTGCAGGATCACTTATTGGGAGTATTTTCTTTGGATTTTTTGATTCTCTTCAAACTATATTCCAAAGTTATTTCCCATCACAGCTGGTGATGATGACCCCATATATAGTAACTGTTTTAATAATTCTTTTTGGCTTAAAAGGAGGAAGATCTCCTGCTGGAACAGGCAAGCATGTCGAAAGTTAATAGGAGGTATATAATGCAAAAAGATGACTGGAGTAATGCATCGAGACCAACGGATGAAAATGGGAAACAATACCACATAAGATGTGGAGTTGGAGAGGTTGCACAGTACTGTCTATTACCTGGGGATCCTAAGCGAGTTGGGAAAATAGCGGAGATGTGGGACAGCGGAGATATGGTAGCTGATTATAGGGAACATGTAACTTACACCGGTAAGATAGGAGAAATGGATATTTCTGCTTGTTCAACAGGTGCAGGTGGTGGTTCTACAGCCAGTGCAATCGAGGATTTGGCTGAAATCGGTGTTGATACATTTATCAGAGTTGGAACATGCGGAGCTATTCAGGATTATATAAAGCCTGGAGACCTTATAATAAGTACAGGCTCAGTAAGGATGGATGGAACAAGTGACGGGTATGTGATAAACTCCTATCCAGCTGTTGCAAACCATGAGGTCACCCTTGCCTTGATTGAAGCAGCTGAAAGACTAGGCTATGGGTATCATGTTGGGGTTGGCTATACAGCTGCTTCCTTTTTCTGTGGCCAGGGGAGACCAGGGTATAATGGTTATAATCAGAGTTTCATGAAGAATATATTGCCAGACATGCAGGCTGCAGGGGTATTGAATTTTGAGATGGAAGCTGCGACAGTATTTACCATTAGCTCAGTTTATAAGCTTCGTGCAGGAGCGATTTTCACAGTTGTTGCAAATAGAGTTGAAAATTCTTTTAAGTACGACAACAGTACTGTTGATAACAATATTAAAGTAGCTAACCTAGCAATGAAAATTCTCTTTGAATGGGATGCAGCAAAGAAAGCTGCAGGCAAAAAGTACTTTCACCCATCAATATTGAAGTAATTGATCATCAAATACTCATAGTATCTAAATGCATAATCTATGGGCATTAATCATAACTACCGGCTTAGCCGGTAGTTTGCTCTGCCCCTATAAGGGGCTTCT
>DAIPJA010000186.1:0-3974 GCA_036770525.1 Gudongella sp.
GTGAAGGTCATTATTTACACATATTGGTTCGGCAAATGCTATTACATTTTGCTCCTTGAATTTCTTGAGCAGCTCTTCGTCAGTGATTTGCAAGTGGACTATCCCGAACCTTGGATCATCCTTTGGTAAGGATTCAAGAGCTCTTTCAAAGCTTCTAAAGCACATCTCCATTGCCCCATCCCCTATAGCGTGAGTCAAGATCTGCATCCCGCCCTTATGAGCAGTGGTGACCAAATGATCCAGCTCTTCCTGGGTGAATACGCTTATTCCTTTTGTGTCAGGCTCGTCAGAATAAGGCTCCTTCAAGTAAGCTGTTCCAGCTCCAAGTGATCCATCCGTTAGAAGCTTTAGGGGTCCGATCCGGTAGAATGAATCACCCTGCCCCGTTTTATATCCCTTCTCAAGGAAAGCCTCAAGTCTCTCAGGCTCAGGCAATATACACTGCTGGTAAACTCTAACCGGCAGCTCGCCTTCTTTTGCAAGCTCTCTATAAGCCTGGATGATCATGTCGTAGTCTCTGTTTGCAAACGTATCAAAATCATCAGTCTGGACCGATGTGATCCCAAGGGAGGAAGCTTTTTTCATTACCTGCTTCAGCATCGTTTTTATGTCTTCCTTATTTACATCAGGAATATTTTCATAGATCATATATCTGGCGGCTTCCCTGAATATCCCGGTAGGTTCTCCCTTTTCATCTACATCAAATTGACCTCCAACAGGCTGAGGAGTACCGGAGGATATTTTGCACAATTCAAGTGCTTTACTGTTGGCAACGGTGATATGCTCGCAAATCCGTGTAAATGACATAGGATGGTCTGGAGAAATCCTGTCCAGATCATACCTGTTAAGCTCTCTATTTTCCTTGAACATGATGTCGTTCCAGCCTCTTCCAAGAACCCACTCACCAGCTTTTATCTCCTTTTCGGAGATGAACTTTTTCCCTCTCTCCACGACCTCATCTATGGATCGTGCCCCGCTGCAGTCTACCTTAGTCAGACTGTAGCCATAGTTCAGTAAATGAACATGACTGTCGTTAAAGCCCGGAAGTACTGTTTTGTCGTTTAAATCTATTACCTTTGTATCCTCTTTTTTTAGTTTAAGCAGCTCATCATTAGAACCGACAGCCGAAATCTTTCCATCAAAAATTGCCACTGCCTCAACAATGCTCCGCTTGCTGTCCATCGTCCTTATTTTTCCGTTTATCAGTATGATATCCATTTTTGCCTTCCTTTCAGGACTAAGCCTTCAATTTTTCCACTGCTGACTTGATCCTATTCATGGCTTCCTCAATGATCTCGTAGGAATTGGAATAAGCGATCCTTACAAAGTTGGTACCCTCTTCTGGTCTGAAGGCATCTCCCGGTACAATGGATACTCCTGCTTCGTTTAGGATATAGTCGCAGAACTCGTCAGCCTTTACCCCTAGGCCATCGACGCAGGCAAAGACGTAGAAAGCTCCCTCAGGGGTAATGTAATCTATTCCCTCGATCTCGTCGTAATACTTAAGCACCAGATCCCTTCTCTTTCTGAATTCAGCTACCATCATATCGGTCCAGGGCTTCCCCTCCCTATAGGCTGCAACAGCTCCGTACTGTGCAAAGGTCGACGGGCAGGTAGTTATATTCTGGTGGGATTTATTCAGATATTTTGCTATTTCAGGTGAGGATGCCATGTAGCCGATTCTCCACCCTGTCATAGAGTATGCCTTTGATGTTGTATTCACAACGACAGTCCGCTCCTTCATTTCAGGCAGCTTAGCTATGGATATGTGTTCACCGTCATATATAAACGAGCTGTAGGTTTCATCAGAAACCACATAAAGGTCGTATTCCTTCGCGATATCTGCTAATACATTCAAATCTTCCTTAGTAAATACCATTCCGGTTGGATTGTTCGGAGTGTTTATCATTATCATCCTGGTTTTGTCAGTTATGCTGTTTTTTATATCATCCGGGTCTATCTTGAATCCATTGCTGAATTTCAATGGGACTGCAACAGGGATTACCCCTGCCAGATATGCCTGGTCAAAATAGGCCGGGAAGCATGGTGTAAGCATTATTATTTCGTCACCGACCTCCAATAGGCTGATCATTGCAACGTACAGACCTTCAACTGAGCCTACACCTACAACTATCTCCTTATATGGATCGTAATCCAAGCCCATATTCGCCTTCATATCCTCGGAGATCGCAACTCTAAGCTCCTCAACCCCGGCGATGTCGCTATAGTGTACCTGGCCCCTTCTAAGCGACTGTATGGCAGCCTCGATTGCAACATCAGGAGATGAGAAGTCAGGCCTTCCCATTTCCAGATGAATTATGTCCTTTCCACTCTTTTCCAGCTCGGATGCCTTTTTAAGTATCTCGATTATTCCCCCACTGAAGCTGATATTCTTCATTCTGTTGACAGGCAATTTCATCGCTCTACCTCCCTATAGTTCATTTTATATTATTATTAGCACTTCTCTCCGTATTTGTCCAGCGGTAGACGAATCTTGCGATTATCCTCACTGCATCGATAAGCTCATCGATATCAAGGTGCTCATCGAAGGAATGGGCCTGATTGATACTTCCCGGTCCAAAGTTTGCTCCCAAACCCTTGCCGTCCTCTATAAAATACCTAAGATCACTGACGGCAGTAAATGCTCTGGGTTTTGTGCTGTGTCCAAGCACTTCTTTCTGACACTTTTCACCTAGTTCAAAAAAATCGTGATCAAGTCTGCTAACAGAGGGTTCAAACTGCATGATATCTGCCCATGTCAGCTTAGGGGGATTCTCCTTAAGCCAGCTGTCCTTCTCCGAGGCTTCTTTTACGGTTTCATCGACCCAGCGATAAACATCCTCCAGAGTCTCTCCAGCTATACATCCTGCTAAGCCTGATATCCTGCATCTCGAAGGTACTTTGCTTGGAGATTCGCCGCCTTCAATAAGTGCAATATTTGCAACGTGGGCTATAGGATAATTCTCCCAGAGTACGTGCATATGCTCCTTGTCCAGCCTATACTGCATGCTTTGGAGAGCTTCAATAATAAGCATCGCCTTTAGTATTGCGTTCTCACCCTCATATGCGACACCGGAGTGTGTCGTCCTTCCATAGACATCGATAATAAACTGACCTGCACCCCTCGTAGCCGGGCAAAAATCAAGGCTTGTAGGTTCACCAACCAGAACTGCGTCTGCAGTGTATCCTTCCTTTACAAGCTTTTCTGATCCCTTCCCTAGGATCTCCTCGTCGCCAACTGACTGAAAGACGATATCCCCATTAAATGATACTCCTGAATCTATCAACGCTTTTAAAGCAAAAAGGTAGGCTGTAAGACACCCTCTGGCATCCACTACACCCCTTCCATATATCTTGCCATCTACTATTTCACAGCCTCTTGGGTCATGTTCCCACCTATCGATGTCCCCAACCCCAACTACGTCAGCATGTGAGTTGATGGCAATGGATTTCCCATCGCCCTTTCCCTTCAGTAAACCCACCACACTATACCTGGATCCATAATTCAAT
The DNA here is from genome assembly GCA_036770525.1 of Gudongella sp. GTDB lineage: Bacteria > Bacillota > Clostridia > Tissierellales > Tissierellaceae > Gudongella. Next base: position 3,511 of record DAIPJA010000186.1, read on the forward strand.
CTGTCATCCTCGGTGATTTTAATCGGCTCATCTCTGGTAACTGAAAAACCAAGATCTTTAAGAAAGCTCTCGACAATTTCCTGAGCGTTATCCCCTTCAGATTCATCCGTCGAAGGAAGTCTGCAAGCAACCAGCTTTCTTAAAAACCCGATCATCTCTTCAGTCTGATCCGTGATCACCTTGTCAATTTCTGAAAACAACACTCCAAACACCTCCTATCCTTCCACCTTATACATCCTGGACATTCCATAGCCTATCAGAACCTTGTAATAACCTGAAAGTTCTTTATCCAAGCATTCATCTCCAGTATATACTCTAAGTGGATTGCCCTTAAGCTGTATAAGCTTCCCTCTTTCGCAATAATGGTAATATTTCTCTTTCCAATTTTGCTTAGAACCTTCCGGCTTAGCTTCTTATTTCCTCTTCCAAGAAGATACCCTTTCCCGCCTGTTTGGGTTATAATA
>DAIPJA010000187.1:0-3943 GCA_036770525.1 Gudongella sp.
ATTGTAAATTGTGCATTGTGCATTGATCATTGGCTAGAGTCCCTTTATCGGCTGAAGGCTTTCAGTGTAATAGTCCATGATCACAGTAATATAACCGTCAAGACTCCTGTTGACCTCTTCATCCCCTGTATCAGCCAGTAAAGGTCTCCCGTCAAGTGATACCATCTTGCTTCTGGGAGCCACAACAATGATATTTTTCTTGCCTACTCTCTTGATAACCTCAGCACTTATCTGTTGATTTCCCCTTCCAAATACATAGCCTTGACCACCTATTACGGTGACTATTATCTTTGCCTTGCTATCTCCAATAATATCCAGGATCTGCTTTTCGTGAACATCAGAGGCCACAAGCTCCTTGTTTCTTATTATATCGATCCCAAGAAGTGTATTGGGGATGCCCAGTTCCTCCATGATCGGCCTTATTGTAGTTCCGGAGCCCATGATGTAATAGATCTCATCCTCCATCTCCTCGATCACCTTTTCGGCGATCCCCGCGATAGCCTCTGATTCGTCTGCAAAGCCGCTGGACTTCTGGGTCTGGGTAAGATCAGGCATATTCGGGATCTTCATATAGCCATAGAGTCTTGCAGATACAACTCCATCCCTGAAGGCTTCCTCATCTATATCCATTACCTCAGCATCCTTTGTCCCTATATCTAAATTAGTCAAATATGTGTATGCGATCTCCCCGGCACTCCCAGGGTGATTTGCAAATACGCCTGAATGGATCTTTACCCCGGCAGGGATCCCTATCACCGGAATTCTATCACCTACTGCGGAATAGACATTTCTTGCCGTTCCGTCTCCCCCGGCAAAAATTATCAGATCAACTCCCTCGCCAAGCATACCCCTCGCTGCCTCAACAGTATCCTCAGGACCGGTCACTTCCTTGGGTTCTCCAAGAACGGTTGGTCTCCATCCAAGCTCAAGGAGCTCTCTTTCGCCCATTTCTCCCGGATAAGTTAATATTTCAAGGTCAACTAGCCCTTTAAGCTGAGTCAGAGCTTTCATTGCCTTTTTTGGGGATTCAGGGACTGCGCCCATCTCTCTGGCAAGCCTTAGAACCTCAGGACCGTCTGTACCCTTCAGTCCAACTCTTCCGCCCATACCTGCGATGGGGTTGACTATAACTCCCAGCTTCATTCGATCATCCTCCTAAAAATTATATATCCTTCATGCTTAGGGATATCCTTCCCTTGTCTTTGTCGACATCCAGTATCTTGACCTTCACAATGTCTCCTACCTTGACAACCTCCTTTGGATGCTTAATAAACCTGTTGGAAAGCTGTGACACGTGAACAAGTCCATCCTGCTTAACTCCGATATCAATAAATGCTCCAAAATCAACAACATTTCTGACAGTGCCATTAAGAACCATATCCTTGGACAAGTCCTCAAGCTTGAGAATGTCCTCCCTCAGGATCGGCTTTGGCATTTCATCCCTTGGATCTCTCCCGGGCTTTTCAAGCTCCAACACTATATCGGTCAAGGTTGGGAGACCAACACCCAGCTCTTCAGCCAGCTTTGGCAATTCCCTGTCCTTATACCCAATTTTTACAAGTTTTCTCACAACCTCATAGGATTCAGGGTGGACCCCGGTGTTATCCAGTGGATCGGTCCCCTCGGGTATCCTCAGAAATCCTGCACATTGCTTGAATGTCTTATCTCCGAGTCCCTTTACCTTTAAAAGCTCCTGCCTTGACTTAAAGCTTCCCTTTTCCTCTCTGTGGGAAACTATACCGTTGGCAACCTTGGTGGAAATACCGGATACGTACCTAAGCAGTGACGGGCTTGCTGTATTAAGATCTACTCCAACCCTGTTGACAGAATCCTCCACAACACCTGTAAGAGCCTCATCCAGCTTGGTTTGGTTCAAGTCATGCTGATACTGACCCACCCCTATATGCTTGGGATCGATCTTCACGAGCTCAGCCAAAGGATCCTGCAGCCGTCTCCCGATAGATGCTGCACCTCTTACCGTAACGTCATGGTTTGGAAAATCCTTCTGCCCAACCTCCGATGCCGAGTAGACTGATGCTCCAGCCTCGTTTACGATCGCATAGGGGATCCTTCTGTCCAGCTCCGGTATAAGAGATGCAACAACAGCCTCAGTCTCTCTTGATGCTGTTCCATTTCCTATGGATATTATTCCTACGTTATGCTTCTCAATCAGCTTTTTTAGGATCTTCTTTGTTTCATCTATCTTGTTCTGAGGTTCAGTTGGATAAACTGTCGTATTGTCAAGGAGCTTGCCTGTCTCGTCGACAACAGCGACCTTGCACCCGGTCCTAAAGCCTGGATCTATTGCAAGTACAACCTTGCCCTTGATCGGTGGCTGCATCAGAAGCGGCTCAAGGTTCAATGCAAATACCTTTATTGCCTCCTCTTCTGCTCTGTCAGTAAGATCGTTTCTTATCTCCCTTTCAACTGAAGGAAATAAAAGCCTTTTACAGCCGTCATCCACTGCCGATTCAACATATCCTGCAGTAAAGGTCAGTCCTTTTGCCGTCTTTGCCTTTATTTTATCCGTGGCAAGTGTTTCATCAAAGGTAAGGCTCACCTTTAGAAGCTTCTCCTTCTCTCCCCTGTTTATGGCAAGTACGCGATGATTTGGCACCTTAGAGACAGGCTCTGTGTAACTGTAGTACATCTCATATACAGATTTAGCCTCCTTGTCCACTGCATCCACGACGAGCATTGCATTTTTCCAGTAAATATTCTTGACCAAAGCTCTGTAATCCGGATCATCCGCTATATCCTCAGCTATTATGTCCATCGCACCCTGAAGGGCATCCTCCACTGTTTCAACGCCTTTTTCAGGATCAACAAAGGACTTAATATAGCTACTAAATTCCGGTTCGCTTTTCCCAGGTCTTATCAGCTCAACTGCAAGTGGTTCCAGGCCCTTTTCCTTAGCCATGGATGCTCTCGTTCTTCTCTTTGGTCTGAAGGGTCTGTAAAGGTCTTCAAGCCTTTGAAGGGTCTCTGCCACATCTATCTCAGCCTTAAGATCATCAGTAAGCTTATCCTGCTCTGCAATCAGTCTTGTGACCTCTTCCTTTCTAGCCTCAAGGCTTCTCAGATAATTAAGTCTTGTAAATAGCTCCCTCAGGGTCACATCCGTCATTTCGCCGGTTTGCTCCTTCCTGTACCTGGCAATAAAAGGGATGGTATTTCCTTCATCCAGCATATCGATAACGTTTTTAACGTGAGCCGGCTTTAATCCCAGCTCCTTTGACAGTCTTACTGTAATATCCATGTTTGATCATCCTTCCCTATATGTACGAAAAGCTCTTCATAAGAAGAGCTATATAACTAGGACGGACAGGGTCGTCCGCCCCTAAACTCGGTCAGTTGAGCTAATGGAGGCTGAGTCGTTTTAGCGGACCGCTCACGGCCGCTTGGCCAGGAAATGTCCTCAAAACGACATCATACCTCCAATCTCCTAAGCTGTTTCTATCCTTATTAAACTTAAAAATATTCTTACATCATTGACTTATACTTCAGGTATTCATTGATAAAGTAATCCAGATCTCCATCCATTACCCTGTACACATCCCCAACCTCTGCGCTGGTTCTGTGGTCCTTGACCATGCTGTAAGGGTGGAACACATAGGATCTTATCTGTGAGCCCCACGCTATCTGTGAATAAGACCCCTGGAGATCCTCGATCCTCTCCTTGTTTTCCTCTTCCTTAAGCTGGATCAGCTTGGCTTTAAGCATATTCATTGCCGTAGCTCTGTTGGAATGCTGTGACCTCTCAGATTGACAGGTAACAACTATACCAGTTGGGATGTGTGTTATCCTGATAGCTGAATCAGTAGTATTAACGTGCTGCCCGCCAGCTCCTGAGGATCTGTAGGTATCTATCTTAAGGTCCTTTTCGTTTATATCTATTTCCACAGTGTCGTCAATTTGTGGATAAACGTCTATGCTGGCAAAT
>DAIPJA010000188.1:0-3943 GCA_036770525.1 Gudongella sp.
CCGGAATGCATGGAGCTTCAGAGGAGTCTTCATTCCTTATAATAAGCAGCAAATATCACCTCTACAGAGCCAAGCTTTTAGCCAGAAGGATTGGATTCGAAGCAGATGTACTTCCTTCAGAGGTGCCATCAAGTGTAAAAAAAGCATCCTGGATCAGGGAATATTTTGCACTGGGAAAGTCAATGGTATTTGATTGGTAGAAGGTTATACAGAGGAGTTAAACCGATATAGGCAGTGTAATTGATCAAGGAGTGAATTGAAATGGACGATAAGTTGGAATTAGTAGCTTTGACAGAGGTTGAGAATGAGTTTGAGCTTGGTATTATAACAGCTATCTTGAAGGATAACGGAATCCCGTTTATTATAAAGAACAAAGGTTCCGGGGGTTATATGAGAATAGTAACAGGCTCTTCCCCATATGGTACGAGTATTATGGTTGAAAAATCAATGTTAGAACGAGCCGGAGAATTAATTACCCCTATAACTGAGGATTGAATGGCTCATTTTGGTCGATCCTATTTACAACAGCCAGTTAAAGGGTTATAATCAATTTATTATACTGTGATGGAGAATAGTATCTTAGGAAAAGCTAAAAGAGAGCCGTGGTTGGTGGGAAACGGCAGCAGGACCTTTGTGAATGGACTCCGGAGTGCTGTCTGAATAAATAGGACAGGGAAGATCTCGCCTTAAGGGATAAAAGCCGGCAGAAATGCAAAAAGAGTGGCACCGCGGATTACCCTTCGTCTCTTACCTAATAAGACGAAGGGTTTTATATTTTAAAAGGAGTGAGAATCAATGAATAAAAAAATCGTATTTAGTGGTGTTCAACCCTCAGGATCACTGACCATAGGAAATTATATCGGGGCTTTGAAAAATTTCGTCGAGCTTCAGGATGAGTATGAGTGTTATTATTGTATAGTTGATCTTCATGCTGTTACTGTTCCACAGATTCCAAAGGATTTAAGATCACATTCACTTGATGTTCTGTCATTATACCTGGCTGTAGGTATTGATCCCAAGAAGTCGACTCTTTTTATCCAATCACATGTTCCTGCCCATGCAGAGCTTGGTTGGGTATTGAACACCATAACCTATATGGGACAGCTCAATAGGATGACTCAGTTCAAGGAGAAATCCAAGAAGTCCGATGAAAACTTAAATGCTGGATTATTTACCTATCCAGTGTTGATGGCTGCAGATATTCTCCTTTATCAAAGTGACTTCGTTCCTGTAGGAGAGGATCAAAAGCAGCATCTTGAGCTTGCAAGGGACCTTGCAGAAAGATTCAACAGCAGATATAGCGATACCTTCGTTGTGCCTGAGCCGCTTATAAAGGAATTTGGAGCCAGAATAATGAGCCTTCAGGACCCTGAATCTAAAATGAGCAAGTCCGATAAGGATGAGAATGCATTTATACTGATGCTTGACGACAAGGATGCAATAAGGAGAAAGATAAGGAGGGCTGTTACTGACTCGCTGGGTGTAATAACTTATAGCGATCAGCAGTCAGGCTTGAAGAATCTTCTTAATATCTACTCAGTACTAACTGATAAATCGGTGGATAGTATCGTGGCAAGCTATGATGGAAAGGGATATGGAGAATTTAAGGATGACTTGGCGGAAGTAGTAATACAGGCTCTGTCTCCTATCCAGGAAAGATATAAGGAGTACAGACAGGATAAGGCATTTCTCGAAAGCATATATCGGGAAGGGGCTGATAAGGCAGAAGCTTTTGCTGCTAAAACTCTCAGGAAGGTATATAAAAAAATAGGGTTTATCCCACGTGTATAATTGAAAAAAATTGTTTCAAATAGAAAAATCCGGCATTTCATTATGAAAATATAAAAAGCCGGATTTTTTACTTAATTAGGATACATTTTCCAATGAATAGAACCCATCAATTCTCGCAACATTTTTTGTGATCCGAAAAGAGCCATAATTTCAACATTAAACAATCAACATAGAGATATAATTATTGTAACTTGACATTTATGTAATATGTTGGCACGGTACTTGCTATATATGATGGTGAAAATATGATAAACCAAATTCTGAAGAGTCAGGCATGATTTGGTTGTCGCGGCCAGCTGAACACTCAGCAAATCTTTACAAAAAAATTTATGGAGGTTGTTGCAAAATGATGGAAAAAACCAGAGAATTCTTAGTAAAAATCGGTTTGCCTGCTGGCGATGCCGATAACTGCCCTACATCTGAGAAAAGATTCCCGGGTGGAGCACATTTTGGAATCGAGGTCCCAACGATCAACACAGCTGTAGCTTGTAAGTCATTAATAGAAGAAGCTGAAAGACTAGGCATCCAAATAAACAGAGTAGATGAAACATATGGAGCATTCAGACATACCTTTACAGAGCTGAAGGAATATGCTGCAATCTGTAAGGCTCACGGTGCCGGCTTAAATATGTCCATAGGGCCAAGAGCTGCTTATGACACCTCTGCGACCAGGCTTAGTGAGCAAGGAAGAGTTATTGCTTACAGACTTAGAGGACAAGAACAAGTGGCAAGAGCAATTGAGGATGCTAAGAGAATAGCAGAGGCTGGTATAAGAGGACTTATAGTATATGACGAAGGACTCCTTTGGGTACTTAATGAAGCTAGAAAGATGGGAGAACTCCCAGCTGAAATGAAATTCAAGAACTCAGCACATAATGGTCAAGGTAATCCGGCGAGCTTCAAGCTTCTCCAGGATCTCGGTGCAGATTCGATAAACCCTGTCAGAGACCTTTCGATCCCAATGCTGGCAGCTCTTAGACAAACAGTAGACGTTCCATTGGATCTTCATACTGACAATCCACCTGGATCAGGAGGATTCATAAGAGTATACGAGGCTCCGGAAATGGTCAGATGCTGTGCACCTGTATTTCTTAAGACTGGTAACTCATGTGTATCAGGTCATGGCCAGCTTACAACCGCTTCGAACGGTATTGACATGGCAAGACAAGCACATATAGTACTTGAGATGGTTCACAGATACTATCCTGAGGCAATTCAATTGAAGGCTGGAGAGGCTGAGCCGCAAATAGCCGACTAACATATTCCCAACCGATTATCTCTCCTGCTTGACCCGGTCTTGCAGGGGAGATAATTATATACGAAAGGAAGAGATTTGATGAGGGAAATAGACGTTCAAAAAATAACAGATGAAATAGAAAGATTATCAATTGAATCCAATTACTATCTTCCTCTTGATGTCAAAAAGGCACTTGAGGATTTTCTTGAGAAAGAGGAGTCGCCTCTGGGCAGAGATACTCTTCTGGATATCCTTAAAAACCAGGAGATTGCAAGGACCAACCACGTACCTATATGTCAGGATACGGGCCTGGCGGTCGTATTTTTGGAGCTTGGCCAGGACGTAAGATTGGTAGGAGGCTCCCTTAATGAAGCTATTAATGAGGGAGTAAGGAGAGGCTATGAGAAAGGCTATCTTAGAAAATCTGCAGTTGACGACCCATTTTTTGAGAGAAAGAATACAAAGGATAACACTCCTGCAATAATCCATACAAAGATTGTACCTGGAGAAAATATAAAGATAATTTTCGCACCTAAGGGTGGAGGCAGCGAAAACATGAGCGCATTGGCAATGCTCAAGCCTTCAGATGGAATTCAGGGTATTAAAAAATTCGTACTTGATACAGTAGATAGAGCAGGCTCAAATCCTTGTCCTCCTATAATTGTAGGTATAGGTATCGGCGGAACCATAGAAAAAACGACCCTTATTGCAAAGGAAGCCTTGCTTAGAAACGTTGGTGAGCATCATTCAAATCCTATCGTAGCAAAGCTTGAAGAGGAGCTGCTTGAGGAAATCAATGATTTGGGTATCGGACCTCAGGGGTTTGGAGGGAGAACAACGGCGTTGGCAGTCCACATAGAAACCTTCCCAGCTCATATTGCAAGCATGCCGGTTGCTATAAATATCCAGTGTCAT
>DAIPJA010000189.1:0-3925 GCA_036770525.1 Gudongella sp.
ATACTGTATTGCAAGCTCTACAGTAGTAAGATCTCTTTCCTGCTCAAAATATATTACATCCTTATGAAGTGGATTCTTGTTCTTATTAATATATTCGACGAAGGATTTTATTCCTCCTAAGTAATGAAATTCCTTCTTAACTCCGGACCTCTTGTCTTCCAGGGAAATTTTTATACCCTTATTAAGGAATGCCATTTCTCTGAATCTGTATTCAAGAGTTGCAGAGTCAAATACTGTTGTTTCAAATATCTGATCGTCTGCCTTAAAGTGAATAGTTGTTCCGGTTCCCTCTGCATTTCCAATACATTCCAATTCAGAAGTAGCTGCACCTCTTGCAAAGGATTGTCTGTATTCCTTGCCCTCTCTCTTTACCTTTGCTACAAGCCACTCTGAAAGAGCATTTACTACGGATACCCCTACTCCATGAAGACCTCCGGATACCTTATAAGCCGAGTTATTGAATTTTCCTCCGGCATGTAGAATTGTCAAAACTGTCTCAACAGTTGATTTTCCAGTCTGAGGATGGATCTCAACAGGGATCCCGCTTCCGTTATCTTCAACGGAAACTGAGTTATCTTCGTATATTATAACGTTTATTGTATCGCATATACCAGCAAGAGCCTCATCCACACTGTTGTCGACTACCTCATAAACAAGGTGGTGAAGACCTCTGGGCCCGGTGCTTCCAATGTACATTCCAGGTCTCTTTCTGACTGGCTCAAGACCTGTCAATACCTGGATCTCATTGGCTGTATAATGTCTTTCATTTCCATTTCCATTGCCGTTTATTTCAATCGCCATTTACTTCCCTCCACGTTTTATTTCCATCGTACAGATAACCTTCTCTCACATGGAAAATTGTTTTGTCAAAAGCCTTCAGACTGTCTGTTTCTACTGCATCGGTAACTGTAATAAATGTTTGAGTTTCACTGAATAATCCGGTTAAAAAACCTCTCCTGTCCTCGTCAAGCTCAGAATATACATCGTCTAAGAGTAATACCGGATAATATCCTGTTTCCTTTTTAAGTATCTTTACCTCTGACAGCTTAAGTGTCAGCACAAGAGTCCTTTGCTGACCCTGTGAACCAAATATCCTAAGGTCCTTACCATTGATTGAGGGACTAAAATCATCTCTATGGGGACCTAACGATGTACTTCCTATTTCTATATCTTTAGCTCTTCCCCTTCGAAGTTGATCCAGATATTTTCCCTCTATAACAAGAAGTGAATCTCCTTCTGGTACATTTGTATTATATTTTATATCAAGCTCCTCTTTGCCTGATGTTATTTGAAAATGGATATCTCTTGCTTCCTTTTTTATCCTTTTAATATATTGCTCCCTTTCCATGGAAATAAGAGTACCTAACTTAGCCAGCTGGACATCAAAAACCTCAAGCAGCTCTGATAGTTCGCTTAACGGCCTTCTCGACTTTAGCAGGTTATTTCTCTGTATCAAAGCTTTATAATATCTGCTTAGGTTATGATGATAAACCGGCTTGAGCTGTGATATACTCGAATCCAGATAATTTCTCCTGTTTCCCGGACCTTCTTTTACCAGCTTAAGATCATCAGGAAAAAATACTACTACCTTCAAACCTGTATTTAGCTCCTTATAGCTTTTCAATTCTACCTTGTTCATCCTGATACGCTTTGGTTTATCTGATTCAAGTTTAATTTCAGTGAACTTTTCAAGTTCACCTATACTAAGCTCAGCACCTATATAAGCTTCCTTCTTGCCAAAGCTTATAATTTCCTTATCTCTAAGGGTTCTGAAGGATCTGCCTGTTGAACACATATAAATCGCTTCAAGAAGATTTGTCTTCCCCTGGGCATTTTTCCCCACAAGAATGTTTACTCCGCTGCCAAAGCTTGCGGACATGCTGCTGTAGTTTCTGAAGTTAATTAGCCTGATGCCCTTTATAATCAATCAATACACTCCCAATCAAGCTGCAGGACTAAACCAATGTGAAGTGATATTCATCAGCAATTACGATCCTATCGTTTTTCCTGAGCTTCTTACCTCTTTCATATGCAACCACATCGTTTACCTTTACTATTCCGTCTGCAATCATTTCCTTTGCTTGTCCTCCAGTTTGTGCTGCTCCACAAAGCTTTAGAAACTGATCCAACTTGATGTAGTCTGTGGTAATTTGAATTTCTTCCATAATATAATCTCCTAGAAATCATCCTGTGCAAGCCTTACCGGCAGCACAAGGTAAGTATAGCTGTCATCATCCACGCCATTTATTATGCAAGGATTCAGACTGCCGACGAACTTCAGGACTATCTCTTCACAATCCATTATCTTAATTCCTTCAAGAATATATCTTGAATTGAATGCAATATTTAAGTCTTCACCCTTCTGATTTGCATTTACTGATTCAAATACATCTCCCATCTCAGAATTTGATTTTATAGCTATCTGACCATCTGAAACTGATATCTTGATAAGGTTTGCTTTTTCTTCCTTGGCTAAAAGTGATGCTCTTTCAAGTCCGCTTTGGAAGCTTCTTCTACTTACCCTTACTTCAGTTTTATGCTCAGCTCTCATAATGTCCTTGTAATTGAAGAATTGACCTTCCAAAAGCTTAGTATACATTATGGTATCTCCAAGGTTAAAAATCGCCTGTCCATGTGAGATACTTACAACCATTTCCTCTTCCTTGTCCTCAATGATCTTGTTCAGTTCATTTAATGCTCTGCCTGGTATTATTATTTTTTCTTTAATAAGTGATGAGGTTGTTATTTTTCTAAGGGCAAGTCTGTATCCGTCAAGTGATACACAGGAGATATTTCCTCCATCAAGCTCCATTAATACTCCCGTAAGCGAAGGTCTTGTTTCGTCCTGAGTAGTCGCGAATACGGTTTGTCTTATGGCTGACTTGAAAAGATCCCTGGTAATGCTGAATTGATTTTCTTCAATTATTATAGGCAGATCAGGATAATCGTCACCCGAATTTCCTATTATATTGAACTCGGCATTTTGGCATTTTATATTCACGTGATTATCCTTTACTTCAAATGCGATAGTGTCATCAGGAAGCTTTCTAACGATATCTCCGATTATCCTCGAATTAAGAACTATCTTTCCCTTCTCCCCAACAACTGCATCGACAAAGGTTTCTATACTTATCTCAAGATCTGTGGCTCTTAATTTCAGACTATGATCCTTTGCTTCAAAGAGTACGCCATCAAGGATTTGAATGCTTGATCTTGAAGAAATACCTCTCTGAGCTATACCTATGTGCTTTGACAGGTCCCTTTGCTCAACTCTGAATTTCATGTTTTTTCCTCCCTCGTATAGAATATTAGAATCAAAAACTATAGTAGTAATAGTAGTAGGTGTTGTGATTATGTGGATAACCTTATATTTCAAACCAAATTATTGATTTGCCGGATTTAACAACATGTGGATAAGTCATGGAGAAGTTTTTAATTTTCCACAGAAATATCATTTTTTAAGGTCATCTATTATATCTTCTATCTTCTTTTTAAATAGATTGTCCCTGATCATATCATTGCTTATTTTCTCGCAGGCATGTATGACAGTGGTATGATCCCTTCCTCCAAATTCATCTCCTATCTTTGGAAGAGAAAGATCGGTTAGTTCTCTTGTAAGATACATTGCAACCTGTCTCGGATAGGCTATTGCTCGGGTTCTCTTCTTGGAACTGAATTCATCTATTCTTATATTGAATCTCTTCGAAACCTTGTCCTTAATAAGGTCTACCGTTATCTCCACTGGCTTGTGATTCGATATAATATCCTTAAGTGCCTCCTCAGCAAGCTCCTCGGATATAGCTCTGTTTGTAAGGGATGAGTAAGCCACTACCTTTATCAAGGCTCCTTCAAGCTCCCTAATATTTGAGTGGATAGTATTTGCTATAAGTAGTACAACTTCATCGGGGATATCAAGGTTCTCCAG
>DAIPJA010000009.1:0-22697 GCA_036770525.1 Gudongella sp.
GGATTAGGGATTGCATACCTTGGGCTTGAGTCAGGTGATCCTGAGATACTCCTGAGAGTAAAGAAGGGTGATACAAGGGAAGGGATTATTTCGGCTGGCAAAAGGTTAAAGGCTTCAGGGATCAAGCTTTCTGTAACTGCCATATCCGGACTCGGAGGGAAGGAAAGGTGGAGAGAGCATGCATTGATGACGGCATCAGCAGTAAATGAAATAAGGCCTCACTACCTTGGACTTTTGACGATTATGGTGGAGCAGGGCACTGAGCTTTGGTCCTCAGTTCAGGAAGGAAGCTTTCAATTGCTGACACCATATGAGGCGGCAAGGGAGACCTTGTTGCTATTAGAGGAGATTGATTGTGAGGGGTTGGTTTTCAGAAGCAATCATGCCTCTAATTATGTAGCTCTTAAGGGAACTCTAAACATAGACAGGGCCAAACTTATTGGCCAACTTAAAAGTGCTATGGATGAGGAAGGCTTTAAGGATGAATCCTTCCGCAGGCTTTAGTTCTCACTCGTGTTTATTAGAAATCCCCTCGGGGTAAACTAAAATATGTAAACCAATATAAGGAGGACGAAATTATGACTCAATACCACGAGCCTATAGAAAGGCTGGACGACAAAACGATGGATATTACGAGGGCTATCATGAGCCTCAAGGAGGAGCTAGAGGCTGTAGACTGGTACAACCAAAGAGTTGCAGCTACAAATGATCCTGAGTTAAAGGGTATCCTGGCACATAACAGGGATGAGGAAATAGAGCATGCAGTTATGACCCTGGAGTGGCTGAGAAGGAATATGGACAAATGGGATGAGGAGCTTAAGACGTACTTATTCACAGAGGGTTCGATCATTAACCTTGAAGAAGGTGAAGGAGAAGGTACACCTGAGAATAAGGGACTAAGCATCGGAGATCTTAAATAGGAGGTAGGTTATATGCTATATAGAGATTTGGCTCCAATAACAAAGGAAGCATGGGGAGAGATAGATTCCAGAGCAGCAGAGGTATTGAAATCATATCTATCTGCCAGAAAAGTGGTTAAGGTAAATGGTCCGAAGGGACTGGACTATAATGTAATAACTGAGGGAAGACTTGGTGATGTATCCAAGTCCAAGGAAGTTGAGTTCGCTACCTATAAGGTGCTGCCTCTAACAGAGGCAAGAGTAGAGTTCGAAATGAGCAGATGGGAGCTTGACAACATTTCAAGAGGCGCTAAGGACATAGATTTTGGTCCGCTGGAGGATGCTCTGGAGAAAATGGCTCTATTTGAGGAAAATGCAATCTATAATGGCCTGAAGAAAGCTGGTATAGATGGTCTTAAGGCTTCAGCTTCAGCTAAGCCCATACCTTTTGGTATCGACGGTGCTTCTATTCTCGAAGCTGTAACCAGTGGGGTAATAGCTCTTAGAGAGGGGTTCGCAGGAGGATCGTACACTCTTGTGGTAGGGAAGGAAGCTTATAAAAGGATACTTTCCCACGATGGAGGATATCCTTTGAATAAAAGGATCGAAAGCCTTATTCAGGGTAAGATAATTCTGAGTCATGTAGTTGAAGGTGCATATTTGCTTCCGTATAATAATGAGAACCTTGAGCTTACAGTTGGCAAGGATTATACTATCGGTTACCAGTCTCATACAAGCGAAAAGGTAAGATTCCATGTTTCTGAGTCCTTTACCTTCAGAGTACTCGATCCTGCATTGGTAGTGAGGTTTGAGCTGTAGGAGGATATAGTATCCAAGTTATATATAAAGGGGAGTTCCTCAACGAGGAGCTTCTTTTTTTATTAACGGCATATTGTTAATGAATTTACAAATCTAGCCATTATAATCTGCCAATGGTACAATGGATTAGATGGGGAGGAGTTTAATGAGCAGCTCAGCATACAACAAGAAAAAAGAATATCTGACTACAAGCGAAAGCTTATATAAAAGTGCTATATACCTTGCATGGCCTGTAATCCTACAATCTTTGCTGCAGGTTTCTGTAGGTACTGTAGACATCAAGATGGTCGGTACACTTGGAGTCGATGCGATATCAGCCGTGGGGACAAGCAGGAATATCATAATGATACTCCTGGTTTTGGTAATGGGGATCTCAACAGGTACAACTGCAATGGTTTCCAGGTTCATAGGAAGAGGAGATGAACGCAATGCAAGTAGAAGTGCCGGGCAGGCATTTCTATTATCTCTGATGCTTGGAGCCTTCATAATGCCCGTAGGTTTATTGACCAATGAGATAAGCTTAAGGCTGCTTGGGGTAGAAAATTCAGTGCTGGAGCTGGCTGTTGACTATATGACTGTCTTTTTCATCGCCATTCCATTTTTCCTGCTTCATTTCATGGCCAAGTCGATTTTCCAGGGAGCAGGAGATACAAAAACACCATTGGTTATTGATATAATAATGAACCTGGTCAATATTGGAGGTAACTTCATATTTATTTTCGGGATGCTCGGGTTTCCCGCAATGGGTGTGGCTGGAGCAGCTATAGGGACGGCACTTTCAAGGATCACAGGGGCAGCACTAGGATGGGGAGCCCTTATAAGTGGCAAGTTTGCAGTTAAAGTATACCCAAAAGACATGCTAAAACCTATTTGGAGTGTTGCCGGTCAGATCGTACGGATTGGAACCCCTGCTGCGCTGCAGGGACTGTCAAGAAATGCAAGCACATTTGTGCTTTTTGCAATACTGGCTCGGACAGCAGATGCAGCAGCTGCCGTCCCCGCTTTTGTCATAGGTACAAATCTCAATCAATATGCGCTTATGCCTGGACTAGCCATTGGCACTGCTGCAGCGACTCTATCAGGCATGAATCTTGGAGCTGGCAAGCATGAAAGAGCTGAAAAAAGCGGAAAGGCGACGGCAGTTCTTGGAGCAGGTACAATGCTTTTCATTTCCGTGCTGTTTGTAGTATTTGCCAGACCTTTCATCAGCTTTTTCCTTGATGTCCCAAATGAGGAGGTAATAGCTGTAGGAAGAAGATACCTTGCCATAATCGCCGCTTCTGAACCTTTCCATGCAGTAGCAATAATAGCCTCAAAGACTATGCAGGGTGCTGGATTTACCAAGAAGCCCTTTCAGGTTACTTTCTTTAGCTGGGTAGTCATAAGGCTTATCCTGGCTTACGCTTTGGCCATTCTTTTTGGACTGGATTCGACCGGTGTCTGGATCGCTATCAGCATATCATCTGTGATATCCGGTGTACTTGCTTACGGGATATTCCTTGGAGGTGAATGGAAAGGAGTCGCTATCGATCCGGTGAGTGAATAAAAATGTGTACACTAATACCCTAATGGGGTATAATAATCTATAAATCTAGGTCATGGAGGAGAATATGATAAATGCAGACGTATCTTATCCAATAGCTCTTGGAGCTGGTATACTATCTTTTTTCTCACCCTGTCTTCTGCCTATGATTCCTGCATATATAATGTATGTATCAGGGGCTGATTTTGAGGAGGATCTGTCTAGAAGAAAATTTCTGGCAGTTACAAGGACGCTTGGCTTTATTATCGGCTTTACTATAATATTTATGGTAATGGGAACCTCTGCCAGCTTTTTAGGAAGATTCTTCATCCAAAACAAGCAGCTATTCCTGAGAATAAGCGGACTACTTATTATCGCCTTTGGTTTGAACATGATGGGAGTTTTGAAGCTGGGATTTCTAAGCTCTGATAAGAGGGTCAAATCTCCAAAGAAAATAACCAACTGGTTTAGTTCGATACTTATGGGAATGGCATTTGCTGCCGGCTGGACCCCTTGCTTTGGTCCGGTGCTTGCGTCAATACTCGTTTACGCCGGTTCAGCAGGGACAATATCTAAGGGTGTGCTGCTGCTATTGATTTATTCGATCGGCATGGCTATTCCTTTCATGCTTACGGCCCTATTTATAAATGTTTTCACGAGGTTGATGGAGAAGGCAGAGAGCTTTATGAAGTATATGCCTTACATCAGTGGAATCATACTTGTTATATTTGGGATTCTCATATTCTTCAATAAGATGATAGATATAAGTAAGCTGTTACTGTGAGGAGGTAAAACGTGAATAGAAGAAATGTGATCATATTGGCAATAGCCGTTGTAGCTATACTAGGTGCAGCCCTATTCTTCCTCAATTATTCAGGGAAGGATGACAATGCAGAGGTTGCGTCTCAAGAACCCCCAGTATCTGAGCCTGCAGATAGTGAATCAGCAGCAGACCCCGGAGCTGTTGGAGCCGGAGAACCGGGATCAGTGGACGAGCCTGAGGTTGCAAGGCCTGTTGGAACAGGGGTTGGAAATATTGCACCGGATTTTACTCTTCTTAACCTCGAGGGTGAAGAGGTAAGCCTTAGCGATTTCAGAGGAAAACATGTGTATCTGAATTTTTGGGCTACATGGTGCAGCTTCTGTGATATGGAGATGCCGGATCTTCAAAGAGTATACGATGAGAATGACGACATGGTAGTTCTTGGGGTAAACGTTATGGAAAAGCTTGATGAAGTAAAGCCTTACGTTGAAGAAAACGGCCTGACCTTCCCTGTAGTACTTGATGAGGAAGGTATGATGGGTTCTCTTTACTTGGTACGTGGCATGCCCACTACCTATTTTATAGATAAAGAAGGTGTAATACTGGGATCCATACCCGGCATGCTCACCTACGACCAGATGATGGACGTATTAAATCAGATGAGAGAGCTTGAAGACTAGTCTTGGGACTGGTCTTTTTTTGTGGGTTTGATTGTGGAGCTGGGAGAGTGTATATTTTTATATAGAGACATTCTTAAGAATTTAGTAAGGTTTACATCATGCTGATCGTAAGAAAATATGCCTACAATATAGATATACCCGGGAAGGGAGGATTTCGATGGACAACATACGTGTTCTGGTAGTTGATGACGACAAGGAGATAGCAGCTGCTATTTCAAAGCTTCTAAGGCTTGAGGGATATGAGGCAATTGAAGCGCACACCGGAAAAGAAGCCCTTGATCGTCTAAAAGATGAGGAATTCAAGCTGATAATCATGGACATAATGATGCCTGAGCTGGATGGATTATCTGCAACCCTAAGAATAAGAGATAAGTGGAACATTCCAATTATCATGCTGTCTGCAAAGTCTGAGGATACTGACAAGATACTTGGCCTGTCCATAGGTGCAGACGATTATGTCACTAAACCCTTTAATCCCCAAGAGCTTATGGCGCGCGTGAAAAGTCAGATCAGAAGATTTACGACACTTGGCGCACAGGGCCAAAGCAGAAATGGCACAATGATGGTTGTTGGTGGATTGACCCTGAATACTGAAGCCAAGGAGCTGTTTGTAGATGGCGAAGCTACCAGGCTGACTCCGACAGAATACAGGATAATAGAGCTGCTAATGAGAAATGCAGGGGTAGTATACTCAGCGGATCAAATCTATGAGCGAGTGTGGGAAGAGCAACCTTATTCTGTAGAGAATACTGTTATGGTCCATATAAGAAGGATACGTGAAAAAATTGAAATCAATCCTCGGGAACCAAAATATCTAAAGGTGGTGTGGGGAATTGGATACAAAATTGAGAAGCTTTAGCAGAAGCAGTCTGACGAAGTTCCTGGCATTTTTACTGGTTGTGGCTATGACTACAGCTATGGGTGCAATACTTATCTATACTTATTTTTCTGGGATAAATCCAGAGGTCCTATTGACGAAGGACTATAAGAATAGTGAAGCCTTCAGCAATAGCTTAAGCTATACTTTGTGGAATATCGAGGGATTATTGTCGGGTGAGGAAATTGAAATTGATGACGGTATCGTTTTCTTTGGCACAAACGAGGAGCGAACTATCTCACATCCATTTCATATAACTGAGACAATTATCAAAAACACGGGGAGTGAGTATTACATACTCAAGGATGGTTATCTTGTAAGCAATGAACAGGGAAACGATATGATGGTTTCAAGGTATTCCGGTAATCCATCTAATAAGGTGATTTTTGCATTCAGTCAAAAGTATCTTGAGGAAAAGCAGGAGCAGTGGGACCTTGGAAGGGACAGAATGATCCCTTTGGCTGCTATGTTTTTTGGAAGTTTGGGAGGAATAATTTCCCTTGTTTCATATCTCATTATCGTAACAGGGAAAAAAGCCGGAGATGAACATATACATCTAGCTCCAATAGACAAGTTATTTACAGAGATAATCCTTGCTGCGGCAATTATTACAATAGGATCCCTAGCTCTTATATCAGGTGCTCAGCTCAGGTACTTCGACTATCCTGAGGTCTGGAAAACCGGATTTGATCTTACCTCGATGCAGTCATTGGCGATATTTACTATCTCAGCAGCCATTGCTTTCACCACAGGTGCGTTGGGGGTAGTTATCCTATCCTCAGCCAGAAGGATCAAGAAGGGAATGTTTATAAAATCCAGTCTCACCTATAAAATTTGGGACAAGGCAGTAGGATTCTTGAGAAGCTTCTTTGACGGCAGCAGAATGGAAAGCTTCCCATTGACGAGGAAGCTTCATAAAAGGCAAATGATTTTTGTTGGAGCAAGCTTTATAATCGTGCTTTTGTCATTTCCATTTTTGTCAATGCCACCTATTTTTATAATGCTTGTCATACTTGAGTTCGTCCTTGTGTATTGGTATTTCAAGTTCAATAAGGAGACCTTCGAGGAGATAAACAAAGGATTCGACGATAGCCTGGAGGGTAAGATGAAGGCTGAGAGGATGAAAGTAAACTTAATTACCAACGTATCTCACGATCTGAAAACACCTCTAACATCTATCATAAGCTACGTCGATCTTTTGAAAAGAGAGGATGGGCTATCGGACCAGGCAAAGGAATACGTTGGAATCCTTTCTGATAAATCAAACAGACTTAAAAGCATAGTGTCTGATTTGTTTGAGCTTGCCAAAAGCACAAGTGGGGACATAAAGCTTGAGCTGAAGGAGATAGATATTAGGAAGCTCATTCAGCAGACTCTGGGAGAGATGTCTGATATTATTGAGACATCCGGCATTCAGGTAAGAACAGAGCTGCCTGAGGAAGCCGTGATAATAACCTCAGACGGTAATAAGTTGTACAGAGTTTTACAGAATATAATCGATAACGCATTGAAGTATTCACTAAAAGGTACCAGGGTTTACGTGAAGCTTGAAAATAACGGAACAGATGCTAAAGTAACAGTTATCAACACATCTGCGTATGAAATGAGCTTCACAGAGGAGGAAATCCTCCAGAGGTTTTATAGAGGAGATGAAGCAAGAAGTGGTGAAGGGAGCGGGCTAGGTCTGTCGATCGCTGAGAGCTTTACAAGAAACCTTGGAGGTCGGTTAAAAGTTGTTATTGACGGTGACCAGTTCAAAGTAATAATGGAATTCCCGCTATAGAAAGTTCCCCCTGGAGCTTAGGGGGATTAAACTTATTGCACTTTGTCGGCTTTATTGATACAATTTTTCAAGGGATACTTTTAATCGAAAAGGAGCACTGATATGAAAATTGGATTGATAGGACTGCCGTCAACAGGCAAGACTTCATTGTTCAATCTGCTGACAGGATCAGAAATCGAGGTTTCTGAGTTTTCTACAGGTAAGATTGAGGCAAATATTGGAATAGCTAAGATACCGGATGAGAGACTTGATTTTCTTAAGGAGATGTATAATCCGAAGAAGACAACCCATGCAACTATTGAGGTAATCGACGTACCTGGTCTGGTTCGAGGATCATCCTCAGGTAAGGGTGTAGGAAACCAGTTTCTTGAGAACATAAGGAAAACTGATGTATTGGTACATGTCATCAGAGCATTTGAGAATGAGCACGTACTCCATGCAGACGGCTCCGTGGACCCCATGAGAGATGTCGAGACTATTAATATGGAGCTTCTATTCGCAGATCTGGCAGTAATCGAAAACAGGATCGGAAGGATAGAGACCTCCAAGAAGGTTACAAAGGAGAACCTTGAGGAGCTCGAGGTTCTAAAAAAATGCAGGGATGGGCTTGAGGAAGGTCTTCTTTTACACAATATCCAATTGGAGGATCATGAAAGAGAACTCCTTAGAACATTCTCTTTTCTTTCCGAGCAACCGATGATAATGGTTGCGAACATTGATGAAGACCAGCTTACCTCCGGTACCTATCCTGGCAAAGACGCAATGAAAGCTCTTGCTGATGAAAGAGGAACACCTCTTATAGAAATATGCGTAAAAACTGAGCTTGAGATTAATAAATTAGAGGATGAAGACAGGCTTTTGTTTATTGAAGAGCTTGGGATCAAGGAGTCTGGAATCGATTTATTATCAAAAACAGCCTATGATTACCTGGGACTTGTATCCTTCCTCACGGCTGGTGAGGACGAGGTCAGAGCATGGCCAATAAGGAAGGGTACAATAGCTAAAAATGCAGCAGGGAAGATCCACTCTGACATAGAGAAGGGCTTTATCCGCGCTGAGGTTTGCAGGTTTAAAGACCTTAAAGAATTCGGCTCCATGCATAAGGCCAAGGAAAAAGGTCTTGTGACCCTGGAGGGCAAGGAGTACATCGTTCAGGATGGAGATATAATAAACTTCAGGTTCAACGTTTAACGGAGAGGCCACCCTCTCCTTTTCACTATAGTAATTGGGAAGGTTTGATCAGATGGAGGATTTGATTAAGGGAATAGCAGGTGAAGGCTGTGAGGTGCTGGTTCCCTTCAACGAAAGAAAGCCCCTCGAGGATATTGAGAGGAGTATTATAAAAACATACAGAAAGCATGTATGGACAAAATTCATAAAAGCGATAAAGGAGTATCAGCTTATTCAGGATGGAGACAGGATCGCCGTCGCAATCTCAGGGGGAAAGGACAGCCTGTTAATGGCGAAGCTGTTTCAAGAGCTTAAGAAAAATGGCAAGCAAAATTTTGAGGTAGAGTATATTGCAATGGACCCAGGTTATCACCCGGACATAAGAAAGCTTCTTGAGGAGAATTGCAGCTATTTGGGAATACCGGTTCATATATATGAAGCTAATATCTTTCAGGTCGCCGACAGGATCGCCAATGACTACCCCTGCTATATGTGTGCAAGGATGAGAAGAGGTGCTCTTTACGGTAAGGCAAAGGAGCTCAACTGCAATAAGTTGGCACTAGGGCACCATTTTAATGACGTGATCGAGACTACGATGCTTAATCTGCTTTGTGCAGGCAGCTTCAAAACTATGATGCCAAAGCTCAAAGCCCAAAACTTTGATGATATGGAGCTAATCAGACCACTGTATCTCATCGAGGAGAAATATATCGAGAGATTTATCCAGAACAGCGGTATATGGCCGCTTAATTGTGCCTGCATGGTTGCAGCAAAGAGGATAGGCAACAAAAGATACGAGATCAAAGCCTTGATCGAAAATATGAAGAAGGATTTTGACAATGTTGACATATCTATTTTCAGGGCAGCTCAAAACGTAAACATGGATGGAGTGCTTGGATGGGAGAAAGATGGGGAGAAACACTCATTTCTCGATGAATATTGATAAAGGACAGGTGATAAAATGAGGATGATTTCCTGGAATGTGAATGGGATAAGGGCTAACCTTAACAAAGGCTTTATGGATTATTTCAAGGAGCTTGATGCCGATATTTTCTGCCTTCAGGAGACTAAGATGCAAATTGGCCAGATAGAGCTGGAGCTTGAGGGTTATCATCAATATTGGAATGCAGCTGAGAAAAAAGGGTATTCAGGCACCGCCATATTTTCAAAAACCAAGCCTCTCAGTGATTCCTATGGAATAGGGATCGAGGAGCATGACAAGGAAGGAAGAGTCATAACTCTGGAGTACGAGGATTTTTTCCTTGTCAATGTTTACACCCCGAATTCCAAAACAGGTTTGGAGAGGCTTGATTATAGAATGATATGGGAGGACGATTTCCGGGAGTACCTGAAATCTCTTGAAAAAACCAAACCGGTAATTGTATGTGGAGACCTTAACGTAGCTCACAAGGAGATCGACCTAAAGAATCCTGAGACCAACAGGAAGAGCGCAGGCTTTACCGATGAGGAGAGAGCCAAGATGACTGAGCTGTTGGAAAGCGGATTTATAGATACCTTTAGATATTTTTATCCGGATTTGGAGGGAGCATACACCTGGTGGTCATATATAACCAAAGCAAGAGAAAGAAATGCCGGATGGAGGATAGATTATTTCCTCGCATCTGAAGGACTTAGGGATAGGCTCATAAATGCAGCTATCCACGACCAAATAATGGGCTCGGATCACTGTCCGGTGGAGTTGGAGCTTAAATAAGAGAAAAGAAGGGTTAGATATGATATACAAACCAAAACAGATTGCAAGAGTGGTCTTTGGACTGTTTCTATTTGCTCTTGGAATTGTAATGACGGTCAATGCAAATTTGGGCGTATCGCCGTGGGACGTTTTTCACCAAGGGTTGTCAAAGACATTTGGGATAACCTTGGGGAGAGCAAACATAATCACCGGGCTCTTTATTATTGGCCTTGATGTAGTCCTGGGACAAACCATTGGATGGGCTACAATAATGAATATGCTCTTGATTGGAACGTTTATTGATATATTGATGCTCAACAACCTGGTGCCGGTTTTTGACTCCTTTATGCCAAGTCTGATAATGCTGCTTCTAGGTGTACTCATTGAAGGTTATGGCTGCTTTATTTATATTTCCGGTGGTATGGGCGCAGGACCCAGGGATGGTTTGATGGTTGTACTTACCAGAAGGACTGGAAAATCAGTACGAGTTATAAAGAGTGCAATTGAAGTAATAGTTGTAACAGTTGGGATAATCCTCGGCGGGAAATTTGGGATAGGTACACTTATTATGGCCCTGTTTGGAGGGATGATATTCCAGTTTGCATTTAAGACTGTAAACTTCAAAGTCAATCAGGTCCAGCACAGATTTATTCAGGATGACCTAAAGCTCCTTAAGGGTGGGGCATAGAAAAAAGGGATGGCGATCAGCCATCCCTTCTTTATAGTTCAAAGATTTGATTTCTGTGGGCAACATCGATGATTTGTGTATCGATATTACCCATCTTGTTGATAAAATCTCCAATTACCTTGTAGTTATCCCCAAAATGTAATGGGAAGAGTTTTTTCGGATGGATCTCATTAATGAAGTATTCTCCACCGAGGTGAAAGAATTCGCCGAGTCTTGGATCTATGGGGAAGAATGCCAGATCGATAATTTGACCCTTCAATCTTTCAATCTCATCCTTAAAGGCTGTCTCCATCCTCCTCTTTTCTCCCTTTGAATCATCGTCCCAATACCACCAATGAAGGTCACCTGCAAAGAAAATTACTGAGCCTTCAAGTTTAACAAGGAACGAAACTCCCATATCTGTCGATCCAAGGGTTTCAATCGTTAAATCATTAATATTCAGTTTTTCATAAGGTCCCATCCTCTTTATAGTCTCAGTACTATGGACATCTATGTCGTCGCTTAGAATATAGATTATTGATCCATTTTCCCGGCTCCACCTGAATATTTCCTCGTTGAAGTGATCAGGATGTCCGTGAGAGGAAAAAACTATAACCTGCTTATCTGTAGGTATATTTATATTTCCTCTAAAATAGTCAAAAATAAGAAAGTAGTTCCCGGCTTCGATCGTATATCCGCTGTGGTATAGGTATTCGACTTTTAAAGGTTTGTTTTCCATTACATAGCCCTCCTTGGATTGTGTAAAGGATACTTACCCTTTTTTTAACTATTATCCATCTTTTTTTCACCTTTCTTTCACATTGCGGGGGTAAAATGTTTTTGAAGTAAGAAGCAGGAAAGGAGTAAGAAAAATGGACGAGACAAGAATAGATGAAAAGCTTGAAGAAAAGGTTCATATTGAACCGAAAAAACCAGATAGAAAGCAAAGCTGGATAAAACTTCTGGCAGTAGTATTGATAGTTGCATTTATTGGAGGCTTCGGAGGTTACTATGCCGGTTACAAGCTAATTGAGCCTCCGATGGCAGAGGCAGCTCAGGAGATCACAATCAACCCCAATGACAGCATGACTGCAGTATCTGCAGTAGCCAAGAAAGCAATGAGCTCAGTTGTAGGTATAACCACCGTCGAAACCAGACCTGGCGGATTTTTCTTTTCAGAACAGGATGTCAGTGGAGTAGGTTCAGGGGTAATTGTCAACAGCGATGGCTTTATACTTACCAACTCCCACGTGGTTGCGGATGGAAATGCTAAAGAGCTTAAGGTATTATTTGACGACGGGCAGGAGCTTGACGGAACAGTCCTATGGAATGACCCGCTTCTGGACCTAGCTGTCGTCAAGGTTGAGAGAACAGGACTCATAGCAGCAGAGCTGGGAGACTCGGATCAGCTTCAGGTAGGCGAGCTGGCTGTAGCAATTGGCAATCCTTTAGGACTGGAATTTGAAAGAACAGTAACAAGTGGTATAATCTCAGGCTTGAACAGATCAGTTAAGGTCGATGCAAATAATATTATTGAAGGCTTGATCCAGACCGACGCATCCATAAATCCTGGCAACAGCGGAGGTCCGCTTCTCAACGGAAGGGGAGAAGTGATAGGTATAAACACTGCAAAGATGACTTCTGCTGAAGGTCTTGGATTTTCTATTCCTATTAATCAAGTAAAGACGATAGTTGAAGAGATCATTGATACAGGAAGCTTCCAAGGCGTAGTGATGGGAATAAAAGGCGTATCCGTTGAGGAATATGAAGCGAGACTTGGAATCGACCTGACACTCGAGGAGGGTGTTGTCATCATAGAGGTAGTTCCGGATAGTAATGCGTCAAGGGAAGGACTTCAAAACGGAGATATAATAACTTCTATAGGAGATAAGCCTGTTGGGTCGATGAGTCAGCTTAAGAGACAGCTCTACACCTACAATGAGGGGGATAAGACACAGTTAAAAATTTCAAGAAGCGGGGAGGCAAAGACTATTGAAATAGAATTTTTAGAACAGATGCAATAAAAATCAGCGGCCAATTTTGGCCGCTGTACCTATTTCATATAGAATTCTTCCAGGTATTCCTCATAGGTCATTGCTCTGTCCCTGAAGCCCTCGGGAGTAATTTCGATTATCCTGTTGGCTACAGTCTGGATGAACTGATGGTCATGGGAGGTGAAGAGAATATTGCTTTTGAAATCCCTAAGACCATTGTTAACAGCAGTTATGGATTCAAGATCCAGGTGGTTTGTTGGTTGATCAAGCACAAGGACATTAGCATCCTTAAGCATCATCCTGGATAGCATGCATCTGACCTTTTCTCCTCCGGAAAGAACACTTGCTTCCTTAAGCGCCTCCTCTCCGGAGAAAAGCATCCTACCAAGGAAGCCGCGAACATAAATCTCGCTTTGCTCTACAGAGAACTGTCTCATCCAGTCCACAAGATTTAATGTAACGTCTTTGAAGAAATGAGAGTTGTCTTTTGGGAAGTAGGAAGTTGTGATCGTTTGACCCCACTTGAAGCTTCCACTGTCTACCTCCTCCTCGCCCATAAGGATCTTAAACAGCATAGTGATAGCCATTTCATCTCCAATAAAGGCAATCTTGTCACCCTTGTTAACCCTAAAGGAAAGGTCAACTATCGCAGAATCCTCATCGATCCTCTTATTCAACCCTTCAATTGTAAGTATCTCATTCCCAACCTCACGCTCCATGTTGAAGCTTACAAAGGGGTACCTTCTTGTAGAAGGAACGAGATCATCCAAAGTAATCTTTTCAAGCAGTTTTTTTCTTGAAGTTGCCTGTTTGGATTTGGATGCATTGGCTGAGAACCTTGCAATGAAGTTTTGGAGATCCTTTATCTTATCTTCCTTTTTCTTGTTCTGGTCTCTCATCATCTGAAGTGCCAGCTGACTTGATTCATACCAGAAGTCGTAGTTTCCGGCAAACATCTTTATTTTACCGAAGTCTATGTCTACCATATGGGTACAAACCTCATTGAGGAAGTGCCTGTCGTGGGAGACAACTATTACTGTACCTTCAAAATCTCCAAGGAAATCCTGAAGCCATCTTATGCTCTTTACATCAAGGTGGTTTGTTGGCTCGTCCAGTATCAGTATCCCCGGGTTTCCAAACAATGCTTGTGCTAGAAGCACCTTGACCTTTTCGTTGCCGGTAAGCTCTTCAACTTTTTTATCATGCAGAGACGTTGGTATTCCCAATCCTTGAAGCAGGGAGGATGCGTTGCTTTCAGCACTCCAACCGTCCATCTCCGAAAATTCGCCCTCCAGCTCGGAAGCCTTAATTCCATCCTCGTCGGTGAAGTCCTCCTTAGCATACAAGGCATCCTTTTCGATCATGATATCATAAAGCCTTCTATTACCCATTATGACCGTCTCTATGATCCCGAACTTATCGTATTCGTAGTGGTCCTGTTTCAAAACACTCATCCTGAGGTTAGGTGCTATGCTTACATCTCCTGTATCCGGTTCGATATCTCCGGAGAGGATCTTTAAAAAGGTACTCTTCCCTGCTCCATTCGCACCTATTACTCCGTAACAGTTGCCAGGTGTGAATGCCAGGTTTACATCTTCAAATAATTTCTGAGAGCCATATCTAAGGCTCACGTTATTTACACTAATCAAATCCTATTCATTTCCTTTCCTGTGAATTCATCAAGCAATTATACCATATAGCCTTATTTTTAACCATACAATAATTAAGAAATAAAAAACAAAGCCGTACCTTAATAGGTGCGGCCATTATACATACTATTCCCAAACTCCAATTTTAGTTATTTCAAGCTTATCCATGCAGATATTGTCAGATTCCTTGAATCCTCTTCTGATCCCCATCCATGCTAAGCATGCCAAAGCTGCTATAGTACCAAGCCTTCCGCCTACCCCGACATAGGCTTTGCTTGCAATCAAAAGCATGATTCCCGACAATGCCGATATAAGTGCTATTTCAAAAGTTGTCGGTATAAGCTTTGTTGCTGCCATACCTGCATATGATGCACATGCTGCAGCAGCTGCCAGCTTGCCTCCTGTTTCAGGGAATAATATGGGCAATACTATACCTGCCAGAAGTGTTATTATTGATGAACCAAATACAGGGCCCTTCTTAAATTTATTGGAAATATGGTAGCTTAAGGTGCCTGCTGCGGAGGCTGTGAGTATAAAGATTAGATTTTCCATAAGCTTCCTCCTAAGACAAAGAGCCAATGAAAGCTTTTGTAATTAGTGTTGAAAGAGCAGCAGTTGTACCACCCTTGCCTCCTATTCCAGCATATACCTCCGTAGTGGATAATACTACCAGTGACAACACTGCTCCTCCGATAGACGCCCAGTGCACAGAGGGTAGAATAGCTGCTGAGCTCATGCCCACAAAGGATGCTGTATAGGCTACTCCAGCCAGAGAAGCCGGCAGGAGCATAGCAGCCGTAAGGCCCACGAGTCCATTAGCCACAATTGCTCCAAGGCCAAGATTGTGATTAAGAAAATATGTTAGAGTAGCTGCTGAAGTTGCACAAACAACTACCAACATCTTCTTTCTGTCAAGTATCATAGTCTTCACCTAATCCTTAAGCTCAAAGTAGTGCTCGGCGATGCTTACAGTCGCAAAACAACCTACAATAGCCATAGCTGCTGCGTTAGTTAAATCTGTTGTATTCATTAAGGTAGATGCCAGCATCCCCGCGCTTGTAGCGGCAAATGCACCTAGTCCGATCAGTTTTCTCATTTCATTTTACCTCCAAGAGTTATGTCTGTAATTTATGATAATATATTGTTAATAATGTGTCAATATATTATCATAAATTAATCAAAAAAACCCTTAGTTTTTTATTAACCAAGGGATTTGAACCAATTTAATTGCAGAAATGTCTGAAAATTAGGCAATACAGAAATTGAGGTAAAAAATGGGTCATATTGAGACAATTTTATATTAATGTTAAATTAATAACAATAAACTTAATCCATCAGATCTCTCTTAAATTTTTCATAATCCTTGAGAAGAGTAACTCTTTTGCCATCTTCACGGATGAAGGTGGGTACGCTCTCTATCCCATAGGCTACCGCAAGCTCTCTTGCTTCCTCCATTGCTTCCTCGAAGCTTCCATCCTCAATGACCGCCATCATCTCCTGGATGTTTAGCCCAACTTTTAAACCTATATCATTTACAACCTCTTTTAAAGCCACATTTTTCCCATCAGCAAAAATTGCTTTAAAGGCTTCAGATGCAAATTCATAGAATTTCCCAGCTACCTTTGCATATAGAGCAGCCCGGTGCAATAGCCCGGTGTTAAATTTTTGCATTTTATTTTTGTAGACAAGACCATACTCCGATCCTAATCGTTCGATCCTTCTATAGCTCATTTCTATCTGTTCTTTTGGTATGGAAGCCTCAAGAGATGAACCACCCTCGGGAACGTCCATGTCAAGCTCATAAGGATAGAACTCAAACTGTATGTCTGAGTTTTCCTCAACCATTTTCTTTGCTATGGAGAAGCCGATATAGCAGAACGGACAAGCAAAATCCGAAAAAACCTTAAAACTAGTCACTGCAATCCCTCCTAAAATAGTATGTATTATCATATACCCATCAGTGGCTCTACGTAACAGAGGTAATAATATTGAAGAATTTAGTCAGACGATGATATTGTTTAGATTACATAAACTTACAAAATAGTATAATTACGTGAAAAGGTAATACTTGTTTCGGGTATAAGGGACTTATATCGGAAATTAAGGGGGAACAATTATGTCAGGAGCACTGTCGGGGAGGCATGAGGTAGATAAAAATCTAACTTGGGACCTTACCTCAATTTTTAAGGATGAAAAGTCATTTAATGAAGCAGTATCAAAGGTTGAGTCAATGACTGAGAGAATTGAAAGAGATCATAAATCAGGACTGAAGACAGCTGATGATATAACTGACTGCCTCGATCAAATGAGGGAGCTTAAAATGATAATTGGCTGGGCAGCAACTTATTCTTCTCTGGCAGCTGCTGTGGATCAAAAGGATCAAACTGCACAGGAGAGGGATATTAAAGTCGAGTCATTGATAGCCAAGGTATCCAGCAGGCTCAGCTTTGTAGATTCACAGCTTGCAACAACACATGATCAGGTACTTAAGGAGGCGGCACTTTTAAGGGAGGAGAACAGGGGTTACCTGGAGGAGATAATAAGACGAAAGCCACATATGTTAAGCCCGGATACAGAGAGGACTTTGTCAGCTTTATCAACTGCTCTTGAATCGCCTTACAGGATATATAACACAGCAAAGCTTGCTGATTTGACCTTCCAGCCATTTGATGCCAAGGGCACCAAGCATCAGTTAAGCTTTCTATCCTTCGAAGGCAGGTGGGAATATGAGAAAGATGCAGAAGTAAGGAGAGCAGCCTTTGATTCTTTCTCAAGGAAGCTCGGTGAATATCAGCATACCATGGCGGCAGCATATCAGACGCAGGTATCTAAGGAAAAGACATTGTCTGAGCTGAGGGGTTATCCCTCGGTGTTCGACTATCTACTTCATGACCAAAGAGTAGACAGGTCAATGTATGACAGACAAATAGATATTATTGTTGAGAAGCTTTCTCCCCATATGAGGAGATATGCAAGGCTTCTTAAAAGGATACATGGGCTGGACCGGATGACCTACGCTGACCTTAAAATAGATGTAGATCCTGATTATCAGCCTGAGATCACCATAGACGAGTCCAAGGATCTGCTTAAGGGTGCATTGGGAATCCTCGGTGAGGATTATAAGGTAATGCTCCAGAGAGCCTTTGATGAGAGGTGGATAGACTTTCCTGAAAACGATGGAAAATCGACAGGAGCTTTCTGTTCAACACCCTACGGATCACATCCATTTATACTTCTTACATGGTCTGAGAAAATGGCAGATTTATTCACATTAAGCCACGAGCTGGGTCATGCAGGACATTTTTATCTTACTCATAAGGAGCAAAGCATATTCAATTCCGAGCCTTCCCTATACTCGATAGAAGCTCCGTCGACTATGAATGAACTGCTTCTGGCGAAGTATCTTCTTGAGGGAACCGATGATAAAAGGAGAAAAAGATGGATACTTTCGAGTCTGGTCTCAAAGACCTACTACCATAATTTTGTAACCCATCTTCTCGAGGCTCACTATCAAAGGGAAGTCTATAGAATAATAGACGGAGGTGGAAGTATTAACGCGCCTGTGTTGAATCAGCTTAAAATGAGGACACTTGAAACCTTCTGGGGAGAAGATGTGGAGCTGATAGATGGCTCTGAGCTAACCTGGATGAGGCAGCCCCACTACTATATGGGACTATATCCATACACCTATTCTGCAGGTCTTACCATTGCAACAGAGGTCAATCGAAGGATCCAGAAGCATGGGCAGCCAGCTGTCGAGGATTGGATAGAGGTACTTAAGCTTGGAGGCACAAAGGATCCAGCAGGCCTTGCAGCAATCGCAGGAGTTGATATTTCTACTGAAAAGCCACTTCTCAATACGATAGAGCATATAGGGTACCTGATTGACGAAATAGAGAGATTGACCGAGGAGATAGCTATTTTTCAACGCTTATCGTCTAACGAAAAAGTTTAGATCCCTCGACTACGCTCTGGATGAAAACTATTACAGATTGCCCAATTGGATTTAAATGAAAACCAAATATTGCTTCAAACCTCCCATTTCGATATACTATTATTTGAAGTTTCGTCGGGAGGTTTTTTTGTGAGTACGTTTACCTTAGAAAATTTGATAAATCGAGTCAGTATAATCATGCTGTTGGCGTTTATGCTTTCAAGATTAGGCTTATTCAGAAAACTGGTATCAAAGAAGGAGATAAGCCTTGGGGACAAGGTCATTCTTTCCTTGATTTTCGGTATATTTGGGATCATCGGAACATACTCAGGTATCCACATACAGGGCGCAATAGCGAATTCCAGAGTAATAGGAGTGTTTGTCGGGGGGCTATTGGGAGGGCCTTTTGTCGGAATACTCTCGGGTATAATAGCCGGAGGTCACAGGTATCTCATAGATATTGGAGGATTTACCGCTGTTGCTTGTGCAGTCTCTACTATTTCTGAAGGAATATTGGCAGGCATGCTTAAGAGAAGGATGGAAAGAAGCAGCCATAGGTTCACGATAGCTCTGTTGGCAGGATTTGCTGCGGAAATTATGCAGATGGGAATAATCCTTCTTTTGGCGAAGCCCTACGAATCCGCACTGGAGCTAGTAGATATAATCGGCATACCCATGATACTTGCCAACGGGATCGGAATAGCAGTATTTATAGCCATAGTCGACTCTGTTCTGCACGGAATGGAGAAGGAGGCTTCATATCAGGCACAGCTGGCACTGAGGATAGCAAATGACTCAACTTTCTTCAGAGAGGGTTTTGATAATGAAACTGCTACTGCAACAGCTAAGGTCATAAAGGAAATGACAAACGTTGCAGCAGTGGCATTTACTGACAGGGAGAAAATTATCGCTCATGTGGGTGAAGGTGAGGACCATCACAAGCCGGGCCTTGGCGTAATGACCGAGCTAACTAAATATGCCCTGAACAGCGATACCTATACCATAGCCAACACGAGAGACAGTATTTCCTGCAGCCACAGGAGCTGTAAACTAAAATCCGCAATAATCGTACCAATAAAACAGGAGGGCAATGTAATCGGAACACTAAAGCTCTACAAGACTCAGGAAAAGGCCATAACAATGGTAGAAACTGAGCTTGCGATAGGTCTTGCTCAGTTGTTTTCCACTCAACTTGAGCTTAGCAGGATCGATCAGCAGAAGGAGCTTCTTGCAAGGTCTGAGCTAAAGGCATTACAGGCCCAAATAAATCCCCATTTCCTATTCAATGCCATAAATACTATCGTATCCTACACCAGGACTCAACCAGAGAATGCTAGAAGACTACTACAGCATTTAGGTGATTTTTTCAGATCAAATCTCCAGGAGCTGGCTAATGAGGTACCATTGGAGAAGGAAATTGAGCATATAGTATCATATGTTGAGATAGAAAAAGCAAGATTTGGAGACAAACTGAGAATCAATTATGATATTGACGAGGATGTGGACTGTAATATACCTCCGCTTTTGTTGCAGCCTCTTGTTGAGAATGCTATCAAGCATGGGGTTTTGAATAAGCTTGAAGGAGGCAGAGTTGACATTAGTGCCCATAGTACCCCTGGAGGAACTGAAATCATAATCGAGGATGATGGAGTAGGTATACCAGAGGAGACCCTGACAAATCTATTATCAGACTGCAGCCAGAGAGACTGCATAGGATTGAGAAATGTCAACGAAAGACTCATTAGCATATACGGACAGGACCATGCTCTGAACATTCAAAGTCAGGTCAATAAGGGGACGAGGATCAGTATGTTGATACCGACTGGTAAAAGGACGGTGGCTGCATGATAAGATGTATAATCGTCGATGATGAGAAGCCCGCAAGGGATGAATTGACCTATTTGTTGTCATCAATAGAGGATATCATGGTAGTAGGCGAAGCGGAGAACGGGATTCAGGCTATAAGAAAAGCAATTGAAGAAAAACCTCAATTGGTATTCCTCGATGTCAACATGCCTGGCATAAATGGAATCGATGTAGCAAAGGAGTTGGCCGCATTGGAATCAAAGCCACTAATCGTCTTTATCACAGCATATGATAGCTATGCTGTGTCTGCTTTTGAGGTCAGCGCTTTTGATTACCTGCTAAAGCCAGTCAGTGAGGAAAGACTTAGAAATAGCCTGGACAGGATACGCAGCATGGTATCATCCAGAGAAGCACGGGTGCTGGACAAACTTGATAAGCTTTCAGGAGAGCTAGGATTATCAAGAAGCACGAGGATAGTTGGCTACCAGAATGGTATGCTTTTCCCTATAGAGCTTGACGAGATACTATTTTTGACTCTCGAAGAAAAGAATACCATCGTTGTATGTGAACGAGGGAAGTTTCAGATTAATGGAACCCTTTCGGAGCTTCAAGAAAAGCTTTCTGACAGGAAATTTTTCAGAAGTCATAAATCCTATATAGTAAATCTTGACAGGATAGATTCAATTGAACCCTGGTTTAATTCCACTTATAACATACACATAAAGGGAATTGATGAAACAATACCTGTAAGCAGGACCTACGCCAAAGCATTTAAGGAAGCAATGAATATCTTAATGTGAATAATCCTAAAATAATGCAACTTAGGTGCTAATAGTTGCATCTTGTCGTAAATCGACCTCCTTTTTCTTTTTTTCCGTTATTATTATTGTGGACTAAAAAATTAAGGAGGTTTTTTTGATGACTTATTTTATCATTGGTATCATAATCCTGATATTGGGATACATAACTTATGGGAAGATCGTTGACAAGCACTTCGGTGCAGACGATTCAATTGAAACACCGGCAACAAGGCTTCAGGATGGCATAGACTTCATGCCAATGTCCTGGAAGAGGATTTTTCTTATCCAGTTCCTTAACATAGCTGGACTAGGACCTATTTTTGGAGCAATCCAGGGAGCACTTTTCGGTCCCGTAGCGTTCGTTTGGATCGCACTTGGAAGCATTTTTGCTGGTGGAGTTCATGACTACTTCTCAGGAATGCTTTCATTAAGACATGATGGAAAGAGCATTTCCGAGATTGTAGGTATCTATCTAGGGGACGGGGCAAGACAGGTAATGAGAGTATTCTCAGTCGTACTTCTTGTTTTAGTAGGTACTGTTTTCATGACAGGCCCTGCGGGACTCCTTGCGAACCTAAACCTATTTGGACTGAGCAGCCTTCAAGTATGGGTATTCATAGTACTTGGCTACTATTTCCTGGCTACAGTGCTCCCAATCGACAAGCTGATAGGAAAGCTCTATCCAATCTTTGGAGCTTCACTCCTTATAATGGCAGTTGGAATCGGTTCAATGCTTGTTATTAAGGGCTATGAGCTGCCAGCATTCACACTATCAAATCTTCATCCAAAGGGACTACCTGTTTGGGCGATGCTGTTCACAACTATAGCCTGTGGAGCTATTTCAGGGTTCCATGCAACCCAGTCTCCAATGATGGCAAGATGTATGACTAAGGAAAGCTATGGAAGAAGAGTATTTTACGGCTCGATGATAGCTGAAGGAGTTATAGCTATGATCTGGGCGGCAGCTGGTATGGCATTCTTTAACGGAGTTGGAGGCCTTCAGGAAGCTTTTGCAAATAACGGAGGGGCTGCTGGTGTCGTATTTACGATCTCAACTCAACTTCTTGGTCCTGTTGGGGGAGTTCTGGCAATGCTTGGAGTTATAGCATGTCCAATAACATCAGGAGATACTGCATTTAGGAGTGCAAGGCTTACGATTGCGGATGCAATTAACTTTGAACAAGGACCGATAGCTAAGAGATTGCTTCTCTCAGCACCTTTATTTATCATAGGTTTTGCTCTTACAAAGATTGATTTTAACATTATATGGAGATATTTTGCATGGTCAAATCAAACACTAGCAATGATCGTTCTATGGGCATCTGCTGCATATCTTGTAAAGCAGGGCAAGAGCCATTGGATGGCAAGCCTTCCTGCAACCTTTATGACTGCAGTAAGTATAACATATATCATGCAGGCACCAGAAGGATTTAAGCTTGCGTCATCAATCGCTTACCCGGTTGGGGCTATAGCTGCTGTTGCTGCAATGGTACTATTCATTTATAAATCAAGAGTGCAGGTAGCTACTGCAAAGTAAAGATCATATAAATCAAAAGACCGCTTCAATGATTAGAAGCGGTCTTTTCTATTGTATCCTATACAATAAACCACCTGCTATGCAGGTGGTGAGAAATGCTTTAG
>DAIPJA010000010.1:0-22545 GCA_036770525.1 Gudongella sp.
GGGCTGAAAATGAAAAGGGTGTAACAGTATTTCTGACTACTCACAACATGTTCATTGCTGATGAATTGTGCGATAGAGTAGCCTTTATAGTGGATGGCAAGATTAGATTGATTGATTCACCAAAGCAACTTAAATTAAAGTATGGTGAAAAACTCGCGGAGGTAGAATATATAAAGGACGGAGAGCAGACAATTGAAAAGTTTTCTATGGTCTTTGAGGAGGATAAGGACAAGCTGATTGAAGTAATAAAAAAATATGATATTCAAACCATGCATACCAAAGAAGCCACCCTTGAGGAAATATTCATTAAAGTCACGGGAAGGGGACTGGTTTAAGTGAAACTATGGTACAGTTTTTCAAAAGAAATAATTTTATCGTCGAAAAGCTGGTATTTTTATATAGAGATCGGTATGGCGGTAGTACTGCTCATGATCCTTCTGTTTGTTGTTCCTGAAGACTTCGATAACCGAAGCAAGGAGTATATGTATTTGGAATTGCCGAAAGCGCTGGAAGAAAAATACAGGGATAGTCTTCTCGATGAGGACTTGGATGAGACTGTTAGGCTGGTGGAGGTAAAGGCAAATGGCAGCTTTTTCATGGCAGAGCTTTATGAGACTGAGGAGTCAGAGATATATCTATTGGATAGCATAGATGCATTGAATGCATTTTCAAATACAGAACGAGTACCGGCAGTACATGTCCGGGTGAATGAAAAAGACCAAATCGTGCACACCTATTATCTCCAGGGATATGAGACTCAGAAGCTGAAAAACATACTGATGGTGTACAACAATAGATTTGCAAGCAACAAAATCATTGAGGAATACTCTGACAATATTCAGGTCCGAAGCTTGTTCCAGGAGCTGGAGCCACTAAGCGACAGACAAAGCATGCTTCCTGTTTTCTTGACATTCAATGGGAGCTTGATGAGCCTGTTTGTCATTGCTGCCTATATATTCCTGGATAAAAACGAGGGCATAATCAAAGCCTATGCCATTACAGCCTCTACTGTCTGGCAGTATCTTTTGAGTAAAATAGGGGTTATAATCCTGACATCCATATTAACATCTCTGGTGATCACAATACCAATCATGGGACTCCAGCCCAATTACCCTGCTATGCTTTTGTTCCTTGTTACATCAAGCTTTTTCGCTGCTTCTCTGGGATTATATCTAACAAGCTTCTATAAGGATATAATCGAGGCATTTGGTGTAATGTATATTTTGATCGTTATAATGATAATGCCTAATATCTCATACTTTACACCTGGTTGGGATCCGGACTGGGTGAAGATCATACCAAGCTACATCATGCTTCAGAGCTTTAAGGAAATAATTACTGTTAATGGGAATATGGCCTATGTAATGGTAGCATCACTTGCTTTTGCAGTGCTGGGGCTCAACATATTCATTCTTGCAAACGATAGATTCAATAAGACCCTGACTCTATGAAGGAGTGTTAATAATGATCAAAAGGATACTCTTGATATTTCAGAGGGATCTGAAGATAAGTATAAGAAACTTCCTGACCTTGTACATACTGATCGTTCCGATATTATTTGCAATAATGATTAACGTGTTTTCTCCCGGAATAAATGATACAACTGTCGAAGTGGTATTGCTGAAGGGTGGAAATCAGGAGCAAAGTGATTTTTTTCAGCAATTTGCAAAGGTGGAATTGATGGATACGATAGATGAAATTGAGACAAGAGTAGGGAAAAGAGATAATATTATTGGGGTATTACCAGGTAAGAATAATGAATACTATGTACTTAATCAGGGTAATGAGCCTGAATATGTCGTAGATTCTGTAAAGCAGCTGGTTACCTACCATCATTATAATATAGGTGTAGATGATTCCTTAGCTGAAATACTGGACTATGGAAGGGATATCCCGCCACTTAAAAAGATAATGGTAAATGTTTCCATGATCTTTACCTCAGTACTGGCAGGTATGATCATTGCCTTGAATATCGTTGAAGAAAAAACTGAGAATACGATAAGTGCAATCCATCTGTCACCTGTTTCCAGACTTGAATTTATCGCAGGTAAAAGCTTAATAGGAGTCTTTGTCCCAATTGTTGGATCTTTATTGATCCTTTTGATTACAGGTTTCAGAGATATCAACTATTTTCATGCACTATTGATGGTAAGTACCTCTTGCATAATAAGCATACTTGTAGGATTTTTTGAAGGTATCAACAATGACGATGTAATGAATGCTGCCGGGAATATGAAAATACTTTTTCTTCCTCTCTTTGGAAGTATTGCAGGCGAAGAGCTTTTATCTGATAAGTGGCAGGTCCTGTTTTACTGGATACCATTCTACTGGACCTATAAAGGCAATGATCTGGTGCTGACAAACAGCGGTTCGTTCCTGGACATATTGAAGTACTCAGGAATAGTCCTGGTGATAAGTGCAGTGGTATTTTTACTTCTGGCACCAAGAATCAGGAAGGGGTTAGAGTAATCATCTATTTATAATAAGTAATAGAAATTGAAAGGAGAATAACTATGGATAATAAAGAATCAATAAGAAGAGGACAGGTCGTATACTTTTCACATGGAGGCGGACCGCTTCCGGTATTGGGTGATCCATCACATAAAAAGATGATCGATTTTATGGAATCGCTTCCTTTAAAGCTTCATAAACCGGAAGCGATAATAGTGTTCAGTGCTCATTGGGAAGAAAATATAGTTGCTGTCCAAAGTGGGAATGCACCTGAGATCCTGTATGATTACTATGGTTTTCCTGAAGAAGCGTATTCAATCAAATATCCTTGCAAGGGTAACACTGAACTGGCATTAAAAGTAGCAAAGCTGCTTCAGGATAGTGGGATCGAGGCTAAGTTAAACAATAACAGACCTTATGACCATGGCTCTTACATACCATTGAGGATGATGTACCCGGATGCTGATATACCAGTTATCCAGGTGTCCCTTAATCACAATCTTAATGCAGCAACTCACCTCATGGTAGGCAAGGCTTTAAGAAAACTTTTGGAGGATAACATTTTGATAATAGGCTCCGGATTCTCATTTCATAACATGAGAGCCTTTGATTTTGCCGGGAGAGAGATCGAGGACCCAAGAAACAATGAATTTCAGGATAGGCTTGTAGAGATCTGCTGCGGTGAGCTGGATGAAGAAGAAAGGTTTAATGAGTTCAAGAATTGGGACAAATTACCTAATGCAAGGTACTGTCATCCACGGGAGGAGCATCTTCTGCCGCTACATGTTTGCGTTGGACTCTCAACAGGGATAGCTGAAAAGACATTTGACGACTATATCCTGGGTAAAAGAGCGGTTGCCTTCCTCTGGAGGTATGTATGCTAACACTATCAACTGTTCATGAGGCCCAAAAAAGAATTTCGCCCTTTATTTACAAAACACCACTACTTCGACTAAACAATCTCGATGAATACTTAGGATGTAAGGTTTATTCAAAGCTGGAGTCATTTCAAAAAACCAACTCATTTAAAGTCCGTGGAGCACTTAATGCTGCAATGTCTCTTCCTAAAGATAAACTTGAGAATGGAGTTATTACTGCATCCTCAGGGAATCATGGCAAGGCACTTGCTTATGCTGCAACTCAACTCGGTACAAAAGCATATGTTGTTGTGCCGGAAACTGCTCCCAGGATAAAGGTTGAGGGGATAAGGTCTTTTGGTGCAGAGATTGTATTCAGTATTCCATCAGAGAGATTTAATGTCGCAAAGAAATTAAGTGAGGAGAAAAATCTAAGCTTCATATCTCCATTTGACGACTACGATATCATGGCAGGTCAGGGAACTGCAGGTCTGGAGATCCTCGAACAACTTCAGGATGCAGATTATGTCGTAGTTCCAATAGGCGGAGGCGGACTGATAAGTGGTATCTCCACTGCTATCAAAGAGACGAATCCAAAAATAAAGGTCATAGGAGTAGAGCCTGCAGCCGTTTCAAGATATACGAAAAGCTTTGCAGTTGGACACCCAATCACATTGGCACCTGATTCAAAATCGGTTGCGGATGGATTACAAACCCTTTGTCCTGGGGAGCTAAATTACCCAATACTGGAGAAATACGTAGATAAGATAGTAACCGTAGAGGAAGAGAATATCCTGAAAGCAACTAAATTATTCCTTACAGAGGGTAAGCTATTAGCGGAGATATCATCCTGTATCACATTGGGAGCAGTCTTACAAGGGGAGTTAAAATTCAAGCCTGAGGATAAGGTAGTCTTCTTTATTTCTGGTGGCAATATTGGGATGGATCAATTTGCCAAATTTGAAAATATTGATATTTAAGGAGAACTCAAATTGATCAATAAGAATATCATAATGGAACAAGCAGATAAACATGAAAGTTTTTATATCTATGATGAGCAAGGAATAGTAGAAAACGCAAATCGTTTAATAACTGATTTTAATGGAGTTGAATTTCTTTACTCGATTAAATCTAATCCTGCAATAAAAGTGGTTGAATCAGTTTTTAAACAAGGTTTTGGTGCAGATGCAGCAAGCCTTGAAGAGGTCAGGCTGGCCAGAAGACTAGGCCTTGAGGCAGATAAAATACTTTATTCAGCTCCTGGGAAGAGTATAAATGATTTAGTAGAAGCATATGGACTTTCAATACTGATTGCAGACAGCATAAATGAGGTACATATGATCCAGGAAATAGCAAAATCAAGATGTGAAGTCGCAGAAATAGGTATTCGGATCAATCCTGACTTCACTTTTTTTGGTGACTCTGGGATTCCTTCAAAATTCGGGATAGACGAAGATCAGGTCTTTGATTTGTTATCAAAGTGGGATCAATTCTCTAATGTTAAAGTTATAGGGCTTCATGTTCATTCAAGAAGCCAAGAGTTGAATTATACTGTTTTAGAAAAATATTACAGCAGGATGTTTGAATTAACTGCAGCTTTTCAGGATTCGATTGGATCTAAGCTGGAGTTCGTTAATATGGGTTCAGGGCTTGGGATACCATATTCATTATCGGATTCACCTTTGGACACCGGTTTACTAGGTAAGAGGTTTAGTCTTTTAAAAGAGAAATTTAACCATGAACTGTCTGATACTAGGATCATTCTTGAAACTGGCCGGTATGTTGTAGGCAATAGCGGCACTTATGTGACACACGTACTTGATAAGAAAGTATCTAAGGGTACCACTTACGTTATTCTGGCAAACACACTTAATGGATTTCTAAGACCGAGCATAGCCCAGCTTGTAAGAGCTTATTCCGGGAATAATCCGGTTTTTGGAAGTGAACCACTTTTTACAGATTTCGATTCATTTTGTTTTGAGGCTTTTACTGAAGAAACAGAATATGAAATTGTAACTCTTGTCGGGAATTTATGTACATCTACTGATATAGTTGCCAAGGATATCTTGATGCCCAAGCTAAATAAAGGGGATATAGTTCTTATACCAAATGCAGGAAGCTACGCCTGGGTTTTATCGCCTATCCAATTTTCATCCCAGAAACCACCCGTTCAACTATATCTAACCTCAAATGGAGATGTCATTGACGCTAATATAATTGAAGGCCAGTCCAACTAAAGTAGTTAGAAGATCGATCATTCAATCTCTGATAATTTCTTTTATGAACTATGAGGGTCAAAATCCGGGAGGTTAATCTATGAGTAAGCTTTATGAATTCGATGCTAAAATCATGAAAGTACTTGATATCGATGGAGCTTATGTTGTGTTTCCATATGATGTCAGGTCGGAATTTGGCAAGGGAAGAGTTAAGGTCCATGCCACCTTTGATGGAGAGGCCTATGAAGGGAGCATAGTAAATATGGGCATAAAGAATCCTGATGGTTCCATCTGTTATATAATTGGCCTTAGGAAGGATATTCGAGAAAAAATAAGGAAGAATCCGGGAGATGTGGTAAGGGTTACAATTTCAGAAAGAGTATAGGGGATTTTTTGATATTCATTTAGGTTAAGCTTTAACCTCAGGGATCATAAGCTGATAATATTGGGAGGTAAAAGATGAACATAGTATTTTTCATAATAGGCTTAGCACTCCTCGTCGCCGGGGCAAATTATTTTGTGGATGGAGCAGCGGGCATAGCAAAAAGACTCAAGGTATCCGCACTTTTAATAGGTTTGACTGTAGTGGCTTTCGGAACATCTGCCCCGGAGGTTGCAGTAAGCATTAGCGCTTCCCTAAAGGGTAATAACGGTATCGCCTTGGGGAATGTTTTGGGTAGCAATATATTCAACCTATCGTTTATATTGGGAGCTGCCGCCATCATATTTCCACTTTCAGTCGAAAGACAGACTATAAAAAAAGAAATTCCAATTATGATACTCTCAGCTTTGTCTTTAT
Source organism: Gudongella sp. (assembly GCA_036770525.1). Classification (GTDB taxonomy): domain Bacteria; phylum Bacillota; class Clostridia; order Tissierellales; family Tissierellaceae; genus Gudongella. The sequence continues at coordinate 6,324 of DAIPJA010000010.1, forward strand.
TTGCTCTTGGAGTCGACAGCGTCATTGATCAAAATAGCAATATTGTCATTTCAAGGGGAGATGGTCTGATGCTGCTGCTACTTTTTGCATCATTCTTATACTATGTAATCGAGGTGGCCAGAAATAGCAGAGAGGTGGTAGAACTCCTTGACAATCCGATAGAAGGCAGTACTTTTAAGCTTATTATAAAAACAGCCGGTGGTTTGGCATTTATAATAGCAGGAGGATATTTAGTTGTGGAAAGTGCAGTTGAAATTGCTGCATCGCTAGGACTATCACAAACATTTATCGGCTTGACTATAGTTGCAATTGGAACCTCATTGCCTGAATTGGTAACAAGTATAATTGCATCTATAAAGAAAAATCCTGAGATAGCAGTTGGAAACGTTGTAGGGAGTAATATATTCAATGCTTTCTTTATCCTAGGAGCATCTGCAGTGATTTCACCTATAGCTGTAAACTCGAGCCTTATCATAGATATGACATTTAATATAATTCTGTCATTTATTCTATTATTTTTCTCAATATCCCATCGCAGTATAAGTAAAAAGGAAGGTGGAGCCTTGCTTTTAACTTTTTTTGCATACAACTGGTATTTGATAGCGTCAATTTAATAGGGAGCGAAATTTTCAAATATACCAAGGATAGCTGAAATGTAGGTCATGCTGTAGTATAATCGACGTAAATGGGTAAAAGTTCCATAGTGACAATTAGAAGGAGGGTTATAAATGAGGAAGGTTAAAATAGCAGATGGAGTTCATATGTTTACCCTGAATGTTGACAATGTTCTCTTTGAGGGGATCTGGGAACTTGCAAGCGGGGTAACACTAAATTCTTATGTAGTTCAAGGTGAAAAAACTGCAATTATCGATGGTGTCATAGGCTGGGATGGAGTACCTGAGACGCTTTATAATAGTCTTGGAGAGATAGGGGTAGACCCAAAGGAAATCGACTATCTTATTGTAAACCACATGGAGCCAGACCATTCCGGTTGGATATCCAATTTTATGAAGATAAAGGATGACTTTACTATAGTATGTACTGATAAGGCGGCAAAGATGGTTTCTTCATTTTACGGAGAAGACAGGATAAGGGTCGTAAAAGAAGGGGATACTCTTGATCTTGGCAAGGGCAAGGTTTTCAGCTTCCACCCTGTACCAAATGTACATTGGCCTGACACTATGTATACCTATGAGAAAAGCACCAAAACCTTATTCTCATGTGACATGTTCGGATCCTTCGGAAAGATGGGGGACCATGTATTCGATGACGAAATGACCCCGGAGGAAGACATCTTCTTCGAATGTGAAGGTATAAGATATTATTCAAACGTAATGACTACATTCACACCTATGCTGAGAAAAGCCATCCAGAAGGCAAGAGAGCTTGATATTACTACGATCGCACCAGGTCATGGTCCGTTGTATCGAAACAATGTTGAGAAAATAATGGATGACTACAGCAGATATTCACAGTATGCTGAAGGGGCTGGGAAGAATGAGATCACGATTCTATGGGGATCGATGTATGGAATGACCGGAAAAGCAATAGCTCATGCTGAGACGATACTGAAAAGAGAAGGCATTAAGTACAACAAACTTGAGATGCCTCTTGAGAGCGAAAGTGAAATGGTAGCTACAGTATTTAAATCTGCAGGGGTTATAATAGCAGCTCCGACCTATGAATACAAGCTGTTCCCTCCAGTAGCTGCTGCGTTGGATGAGCTGGGAAGAAAGAAGGTAAGCAATAAGGCAGCATTTAGATTCGGTTCATTCGGATGGTCTGGAGGAGCAGAAAAGGAGTTAGCTGAAATAATTGAAAGAAATAAGATGAAATGGGACTTTGTACCTTCAGTTGAATTCGAAGGTTCACCAAAGGAGGAAGACCTTAAGAAGATCGAGGATGGGATCCTTCAACTTATTGATAAGATAAAGGGGAAAATAATTGAGTAAATAAGTCTAAATCAAGGTCTGCAGAGATACAACTGTAGACCTTTTTACTATTTAACTATTTAGTGTAGAAAAATTCTTGTCTTAAAATTATAATCAAATAAGGAGCAAGCATTGATGCTATTAACCAAGGGGGTTAATATGGAGACATTGAAAGCTGCAGATATTCTGATAGAAAAGATCAAGAAGGATTATAAAGAGAACGTTGCAGTTGTTGTTATCATGGGTTCAACCATATACGGGGATACCCACTCCAGATCAGATCTGGATATGTATTTTGTAGTCAATGATCCTAGAGGTAATGAACTGGGAATGACATTTATAATAGATGGTATAGGTTTTGATTTCTGGCCAATATCCTGAGAAAGGTTAGAAAGGATAGCAAGCTATGATGAAAGAATAACATCTATAATTACCGAAGGTAGAATACTTTACTATTCAACCGAGAAGGACCTTAGTAGATTTCAAGACTTAAGAGAGAGGGCACTTGATGTAAGTGATTCCAAGATATTTTTGAGAAAATCGAGGAAGGCCTTTGATCCGGCTTATAAGAAATATTTCCTAATGGAAAGTACAGATAAATTATCAGAGGTCAGAAAGCTGGGGATAAGCATTATCAATTCCTTGGCTTGGTCCTTAGCACTCTTGAACAAGACAACCATAAAAAGAGGTCGGGGGAAATTAAAATCAGAGATTATGGAAATGGCTCTATTGACTGACGATTTTGAAGTAAACTATGATGTGATATTTGAAAGCAATAACATTGATGACGTAAAAAATCGATTTATAACTTGATACTTAATACAGAGGAGTTAATTAGCGGAGTAGAAAGGGACGTGAGCGAGAGGTTTGATTTTAAGAATCAGCTCATTGGATTCTATGAAGAGCTTATAAATAATTACAACAAGATATATCATGCATGCGAAATCGGCGATCATGTAACTGCTCTTTTTGCAGCTGCCGAGATCGAGCAGGAGATAGAGGATATATTTTCAGGGACTGGTGTTTCTTCAAACGAGTTACCCATACTAGTTGATAAATTTGATAAAGATGACCTTAATAATTTCAATATGGCAGCTGAGCTGCACCAGAAGTCATTTGAAGTTCTTTTAAAACATAAAGGTGTTGAAATAAGAATATTCAAGGATTTTGATGAGCTTGATAGATATATAAAAACACACAAATGATACATCCGTAGAAATTTGCAATTTAATTTTTCTGTGGTCACAGGCATTGTAATTACAACATTTACGCTCCATGTGAGATTTCACATGGAGCGTTGTTTATTTGACCCAGTTTTGGAGGTTATATATAATTAAATTAGGGATTGTTTAACAATTCAAAAAATATCAACAAAAGGAGGGAATATGGAAAGAAAAATCAAAGAGTTGCTTTATGAACTCGTAAGTGTGCAAAGTGATACAGGTACTTATAAAGAAAGAGAAATTGAGAAATTTATTCATAATTATCTTGGCAACATCGACTACTTTAGAGAAAATCCTGAAAACTTTGGACTTCATCCAGTAGACAACGATAGACTGGGTAGATCCATAGTATGGGGGCTGTTGAAAGGTGAAGGTTCAAAAACTGTGATTCTTCTGCATCACCATGATGTGGTAGATTCCTTTGATTATGGTGTGATTAAAGAGTTAGCTTATAATCCTGATGCATTAGCAGAATCTATAAGAAATGCAGACATAAATATGGATACCTTAAGGGACTTGGAAGCAGGAGGTTGGATATTTGGCAGAGGGACGGCAGATATGAAAGCAGCTGCAGCTATCCATATGGTTTTGCTAAGTGAATATTGCAACAATAAAGACTTTAATGGTAATATCCTTTTTCTCTCAGTTCCTGATGAGGAATCATTGTCTTTGGGTGCAAGAGAGTCTGCAAAGCTGCTTCAAGATATCAGGAGGAAATACAGTCTGGAATACCTTCTTTGCATCGATGGGGAACCCTACGAGAAGGATGAAGAAGGTAGAAGTGTAATTTATGAGGGATCCGTTGGTAAAACTATGGTAGCAATATACGTGCGTGGGAAGAAGACACATATTGGGCATATTTTTCAGGGCTTAAACCCAAGTCACATACTCTCTGAAATAGTTGCGCAAATTGATATGAATCCGGTTTATTCAGATGTAGTGGCTGGCGAAGTCTCACCACCACCATCATGGAGCTTTGTAAGAGACACGAAGGAGCAGTATGATGCATCCATTCCTGAATCAGCAGGTGGTTATTTTAGTGTTTTGACATTATCTCAAAGTCCCAGGGATATTTTGGAAAAGACAATAAGAATGTCTGAGGATGCATTTGAAAATGTGATCAAAAAAATCAATCAACATTACTCAAACTTCAGGCTCATGGGAAACCTCCCTATAGAGACATTGCCATGGGAGAGTAATGTTAAACTGTTCTCAGAGGTCTATAATCAAGCGATAGAAGACTCAGGAGAGGAGTTTTTAACTGCTTACCAGGACAAATTCAAGCAGATCAAGGATGATATCTCGGCCAATAGAACGAATATACCTAATTCAACCTTGGATTTGATAAGTACGACCCTTGATTATCTACAGGATAAGAGCCCAAAGGTAGTAATAGCATTCTCACCACCATACTATCCACACATTGCTAACTTGGATTTTAAATATCTTGGACCAAAGGTCTCAAAAATTGGCAGTGAGTTGATTGACTATGCAAAAAAATCCATTGGGAAGGATTATTCAGTCAAAAACTACTTTATGGGCATTTCAGATCTTAGCTATTTTGCATTGAACAATTCAGAAGCAGTAATCCCGTATATTGAACCTAACATGCCCCACTGGGGAAGGTTATATTCTATACCATTTGAGGATATAAAAGCTCTTTCGATACCGATCATAAATATCGGGCCATGGGGTAAGGACTACCATAAGTTCACCGAGAGAGTCTTCACTGAAGATGTATTATACAACACACCTAAGCTAACAAAGTTCGCCATTGAGTATTTATTGTCAGATTGATTTAAATGCATTCGGCATTTAATATATGAACCTAGTAAAGGAGGTAGTTATGGAATCAATAATTAACTTTGTAAATTGGATCACAGGTATTGTATGGGGTTGGCCAATGCTCATAACTTTGGGACTTGGGGGACTGATACTGTCAGCCAGATTGGGATTTTTTCAAATTAAATATTTCCCATATATCATCAAACAAACTTTTGGCAAGATGTTCAAAAAGGCAGGTCCTGGAGAAGTTTCACCTTTTCAGGCAGCAACAGCTGCACTTGCATCGACTGTAGGCGCATCTAATATTATTGGAGTTCCAGCTGCAATTATGTTCGGAGGGCCAGGTGCAATTTTCTGGATGTGGGTGATGGCCTTGATGGGAATGGGGTCAAAGTTTGTTGAAATCGTATTAGGATACAAATACAGGGAAAAGAATGAAGAAGGAGAGTATGTTGGGGGTCCAATGTACTATATGACTAAGGGTCTCAATATGAAGTGGCTTGGGAGCTTCTTTGCACTCATGCTTATGCTTGAGCTTGTTCCAAGTATTATGGTACAGGCAAACTCAGTATCAGCATCTGCTCTGGAAGCCTTTGGATTGAATCCATTAGTAACTGGAGGAATTACTTTAGTGCTTGTTGGATTGGTAGTAATCGGTGGTATCAAGAGGATAGCAAGCACTACTGAAAAGCTGGTTCCATTCATGGCTTTGGCATATTTTATAGGTGCTATGATAATTGTATTTGCAAATATTGGTGAACTTCCAAGAGTTTTCGGTTTGATATTTGGATATGCTTTCCGTCCGATGTCAGCTGTAGGTGGATTTGCTGGTTCTGTAATAGCAGCATCAATTAGGTGGGGAGTAGCGAGAGGAGTATATTCAAACGAGGCTGGTATGGGTACCGCTCCAATGGCTCACTCAGCAGCAGCTAACGACCATGCAGTAAGACAAGGTTTTTGGGGAATATTCGAGATAATTGTGGATACTCTTGTTATTTGTACAACCACAGCATTGGTAGTGCTTTCAACCGACATTTGGCTGCAACCAGGCGCAATGGATAACGCATCAGGTCTACCGGCAGCAGCTTTCAATAATTTTTATGGCCCAGCTGGCGGAATGCTTGTGACTATATCATTGCTGCTATTTGTCGTATCTACAATAATCGTAATTATCTTCTATGGTGAAAAGCAAGCAGAGTTCCTATTTGGGTTGAAATTTTCACGAGTCATGAGATATATATATCTGGCTTCAATTGTAGTTGGTGCTGCAGGTGGAGCTAAGACTCTTTGGATATTCCTGGATATAATGTTAGCTTTGATCATATTTCCTAACATGTTTGCATTGTTTATGCTCCATGGAGAAGTTAAGGATCTTACAAAGGAATTTTTTAACTCAGAAGACTATTATTTAAAGGATGTCAGGAAAGCTAAGTAAATATTCCAGGGGAGTGTATAATGTGAAAAGCATTATTGATAAAGAAAAACTTGAGAAGCTGCTCTCTGAACTTATATCGATATACAGCCCTTATCTGAAGGAAGAAGAGATGATGAATTATATATTCGGCTGGTTTAGGGAGAGAAACCTTCCAGCCGAATTTCAAAGATATTCTGAAGATAGGATATTAAGTTACAAAGGGATCAACGTTATCGGAAGGTTAAAGGGAAATCGGCCAGGTCCTGTTATCCTGCTGAACGGTCATGCGGATACTGTGGAAAAGACATCAGACTGGTCAACTGATCCTTTGAAGGCTCATATCAGTAATGGAAGGCTCTACGGTCTGGGGGCTTTGGATATGAAGGCTGGAGTAGCAGCAATAATGCTCGCTATTGAAGCGTTTTACAATAACCATAAGGAATTTGCCGGTGAAGTAATATATACTATAGTATCCGATGAGGAAGGGCCTTATGGTCTAGGTACAGATGCCGTCATATTGGACGGTTTAGCTGATGATGCTGATTGCGCCATTGTAACAGAGCCAAGCAGCGGTTTTACAGGAGCGGAATTTCCGGTGCTTTGCTTGGGAGCAAGAGGAGGGTATAACTACACTGTATACCTTAAGGGTAAAGCATCCCATGCTGCGAACCCTGAGAAGGGAATAAATGCTATATCAGAGGCCTCAAAGCTTATAGTAGAACTAGAAAAATCTGACCTTGTCGAGGATGATAAGCTGGGAAAAGGAGATATTGCAGTGATATCCATCGAAGGAGGAGGAGCCGCCTGCAGTGTTGCAGAGTTGGCCAGCTTCACTGTATTCAGACATGTAGTAAGAGGAGAAACCAAAGAATATCTCATCAAGGAGGTACATAAGGCAGCAGAAAGAGCTGGCATAAGGGCAGAAATAAAGGTAGTATTCAGAGACTCGCCCCATAGCTCAAACGATGGTTTTATGCCCTATGTCATTGATGAGGATAACCACTATACAACTATCCTTCAGAATTCAATTGAAGAGGTTACTGGAAGAAAGGCGGCGATAGATTACTTCTCAAGCATTGGCGACTTTAATTACCTTGGGACCAGGTTAAAAATCCCTACCTTTGTCTTCGGACCTTCAGGAGACAATTTTCACTCGTCGGATGAATATGTGGAAATTGATAGTGTGGTAAAGACAAGTGAAGTGATATATAATTTTCTTGAAAGGATGTTAGTAGCAAATAACCTTTAGGGAGAGTTGAGATGGACAAAAATGATCTACTGATTCTTAAGATGATGGAGTACGACAAAGGAAACCCGTGGATGATCCAACACCTCATAAAAGTCCATGAGTTTTCAAGATTGATAGGGATCAAAGAAGGTCTTGATGAGGAAACCCTGCAAATACTTAAGGTCTCTGCTATCGTCCACGATATTGGGATCAAAGCAGCAAGGGAGAAGTATGGTCAGAGCAACGGCAAGCTTCAGGAGAAAGAAGGACCTCCAATCGCTGAGAAAATGCTGGAAGAGCTTGGATATGATAAAAAAGTAATCGAGAGAGTCTGTTACCTTGTGGCACATCACCATACTTATGCAGACATAGATAATATTGACTATCAAATTCTTGTAGAGGCTGATTTTTTGGTAAATCTTTATGAAGAGAATAGCAGCTTGGAGGCTGTAAAAAGTACCTATGAAAAAATATTCAAGACTGCATCTGGTCAAGAGATATGCAGAAAGATATTTGGATTCTAAATTTTCCTGGTCGTGCCAGTTAAGCATGATCAGGTTTTTTATTAGATGGACCTGGAAAAATATTCCGTTCCTCTGGGTATAATTAATATAAGTATCAAGGCTAACTGGGATATTTAATGCTGAAATAGGTCAGCTAAAAATCATGGTACCTTTGGATAGGAAAGAAGGAGTTCAAATGAATAAATTGTATCCGGCACAGAGAATGATTATAATATTTTTATGTGTAATCATGATTTCAGGATGCAGCAATAGCAAGGATGAATATGATGGAATGGGTAACACAGGTGCCAATATAATAAATGGAGGATTTTCTGTTAGGAGTGATGAATCCATATACTTTATGAACTATGCAGACAACAACAATTTTTATAGTATCAATACTGATGGAACAGGCGAAAAATTAATAAATGAAGATGCGCCTATGTATCTCAATCTTTACGATGGTTGGCTGTATTATTGTAACGGAAAAGATGACAACAAGATTTACAAGATAAAGCGTGACGGATCCGACAGGACATTGTAGAGGGAAACTTCAGCAGTGAATCTGATAATAAAGGTCGATTGGATATACTATATAGACACCACACCAGGAAACGATTCGGGATATAATAGGCTTTTCAGGATGAATATCGGCGGAAATGATAAGCAAATGCTGAATGAGAGGAAAGTTTATATATTCAATGTGGATAATAATTACCTTTATTTTTCAGACCAGGATGAGCAATACATATACAGAACAAGCCTTGAAGGAGGATCTGAAGAAAGACTTGGGGATTCAAAAGCATCCTATCTGGCAGTAGCCGGAGACTTTATCTACTATCTGGATCCAACTGACTACGCCAACACGATCTGGAGGATGAAAAAGGATGGAACCGATAACGAGCGTCTCTCAGAGGATAAAGCATCTTGCATCAATCCATCTGGAGAATGGATTTACTATGGCAATACACCTAAGGATTCAATGGATCTACAGCTTAAAAGGATTAAAGTGGACGGTTCTTCGCCAGAATTGATCAATGAAGACGATCCCGTAGTCATAAATATTCACGGCGACAAAATGCTATATGTCGGAATAAATTTCATGGATTTCAGTTTAAAGCAGACTATGGCGAGCACAGACGGAAGCCTTAGAAAAGACTTCAATATGAATAATAAAGCCCCGGTACAAAATGCACCAATTTATTCCATGGGACAAATGGCTGTGGTCGGAGATATGGAAATATCAGTTGAGGACGTATACGCAACTAATGTAATAAAATCAACTGATCCCGATTTTCAATCCCAAATATATGATGAGATATCAAGCGGCATGTATGTTTTTGCAGATTTAATAATAAGAAACAATACTGATAATGATATTGATATCATAAACAGGATAGGATTAATGACAGGATCGGCAGAGCAGGGATATTCCATATATCACTCTATGATAGGAAATTTGGAGGAAAAAGACATCAAGGAAAGTGAAATGACCATACTGGATTCCATGGAATTTTCCTCTGACTCATTTATACTTCCAAAAGGAAAAAATATAGCAATACAAACCAAGTATGAGATCAACAGAATGGATTTCCCATTGCTTTTAGGTATCTATGACGAGTCAGGCATTAACCTAATAGCTGCTTTTGAGATCGCTCCATTAGATGAGTTCTTTGTTGAAACCTGGGAATCGTCTTATTTAAAAATGACAGAATTATTTCCGGATTATGAAGTCACCCAATCGGACGGCATTCCGTTTAGGTTTGATGGAGATGAAGAGGAAATGATGTACTACAGGTTTGAAGTAAAAAAAACACCTGATTCTGCAGTTGAATTCTACTTTATGAAAAGAGATACAGGAGAAATCTATTTAGGTGAGTATGATGAGAATTTTTCTGATTATCCTGCAGTACCTAAGACTAAACTGGAGTGAAGCGGCTTAGAGTTGGTTGCTATAAATACCTTGTAAGGTTATAATCAAAGGAAACTATGAGGGATTTTGTCCATTCAGCTGATGAGAACCTTTATAAGGCAAAGAGAAATGGGAAAAACCAGATCGTATATTAGTGTATAGCTCACATCCTGCTTTGATTTATTCGTGGAGATGAAATGATATGACCGATTTAATAAAGTTCAATAGTATCAATTCAGGAGATGATCTTTTACATGTCAAAGAGCTCTTTATTGAATATGCCAAATCGCTGGGTGTGGATCTTTCCTTCCAGGGTTTTGAAGAGGAGTTAAACAGCCTACCGGGAAAATATGCAGAACCGGAGGGTTGCATCATCATTGCCTTAGTTGGAGAGACACCTGCAGGCTGTGTAGCCTTAAGAAAAATAGATAATAGAAGATGCGAGATGAAGAGGCTTTATGTTAGAAGTGGGTTCCAGGGTATGAGAATTGGTAAAGAGCTGGCTGAGCGCATAGTCAATAAAGCTAAAGAGCTAGGTTATGATTATATAAGGTTGGACACCCTGCCTACTATGAAAAGAGCCCAGAAACTATACAGAGAAATGGGTTTTTATGAAATTGAGCCATATATATTTAATCCGGTTGAAGGTACAAAGTACCTGGAAAAGAAGCTTTAGGGACAAAAGGGACAGATCAAACTTTTGTCCCTATTCAATTATATAGGATACAATTGAATAGGGAATTGGTGAGTGTATACTAGATCTGAGGGTGTGCTCTAGGAAATAATGAGTTGAAGAAATAGTAACGGATTCTGATTGATGAAGGAGTTGGATCCATATGGATAAAATCTTTGAATGGCTATTAGAGGGAGACATTAGCATTCAGTATCAGACCAGAAAGTATTTGATGGAAGAGCCTTTAAAGCGGCTAGATCCTTTAAGAAGAAGGATAAGTGAAGAGGGTTGGGGAGCGAAGTTTTTAAGTAAAAGAAATCCATCAGGTCATTGGAGTAGGGATTTTTACCAGATTAAGTGGGTAAATTCCCACTACACACTTCTGGATCTACGGTATCTTGAGATCGAGCCTGTACAACCTATCATTGAAACTCTCAACATCATAATTGATAACTGCAAGGCTGCTGACGGAAGTATAAATGAGTCTCATACATTAAAATCGGGAGACATTTGCATTAATGGAATGTTTCTTAACTATGCATCCTTTTTCGGGATTCCGGAGTATAAATTGGAGTCAGTCGTTGACTTTCTAATAAATCATCAAATGTCAGACGGGGGCTTCAACTGTATGTCAACTCGCAGCGGGGCTATTCACAGTTCAATGCATACTACTATATCGGTTCTTGAGGGAATATGGGAATTCATGAAGGTGGGGTATACCTATAGACTTGAAGAGCTGGAAAGTATCAAAAAAGAAAGTGAGGAATTTATTCTTTGCCATAAGCTGTTTAAATCAGATAAGACAGATGAAGTTATTGATAAACGATGGATAATGCTTTCGTTCCCTTCCCGGTGGAGGTATGATATTTTAAGAGCTCTATTATATCTTGCAGATTCAGGGCACCCTTATGATCCAAGAATGGAGGATGCTATTCATATAATTGTCTCCAAGAGAAGGAAAACAGGAAGGTGGCCGGTACAGGCTAAACACACGGGGGAGGTCCATTTTGACATGGAGCCCACAGGGGAAGATAGCAGATGGAACACTTTAAGAGCTTTGAGGGTGTTAAATGAGTATAAGCCATCCGAGTTTAAGGATATAGAATAAAATGAGGTCACTAAATAAAATTATCCTGGAGTAAATCATGCTGAATAAAGACGGGATGAGTATAGAAACAATTAATCTTATTTGAGTTAAAGCTGCCGCAGTTTGGGCAATTAAATACTACGAAAAGCGAGGAAAAGTAAATGAAAAAAGTAACACCAGAGTACAAAATGATTAATAAGGGGCACTATTCACCAGGTATGGTATCAAACGGGCTCTTATTTGTATCAGGGCAACTTTCAATAGATCCTGATACAAGGAAGGTTGCTGACGGGGGATTAAAAGAGCATTCTATACAGGCTCTGAATAATCTTGACAGGGTACTGAAAGAAGCAGGTCTTACCAGAGAGAGCGTTGTACAGTGCAGAGTATACATAACTGACATGGAACATTGGGAAGAGTTCAATACGATCTATGGGGAATTCTTTGGGGATCATAAACCAGCTAGGGCAGTAGTTCCTGTTCCGGAGCTTCATTTCGGCTGTCTTGTTGAAATCGAAGCTGTGGCCGAGCTTTAAAGCCATCGGGGACGGTTTCATGACCTAACAGAAATCTCAGATTTCGTCGTAGGTCAGATGCCACGAAGTCCAAATCTTTGATTTGGCTAACGAAGTGGCCTTTTTGTCCCCACCGTCCCCGGTGTTCCTTAATGTGTATTTATATGGAACTTCGGAGGCTCCATCAAATGCTTTTTAACTGAGCAAAGCTCTATTGATCTTACCAATGCTTCCTTGTACTTCTCAGGGAATCCCTCTGGAAGCTTAACGTCGAATATTACATCAGTTATCATCCCTGTCTGTCTGTTTACATCAAGGTCCATAGAAATATTCAACCCTTCAGTAGATATCCCTTTGTTCTTGCAAAATCCAAGTGCAAAGATTCCCGCACAGGTCGCCATAGAACCTAAAAACAACTCAAAGGGAGTTGGATCACTTCCATTCTGATCTGTCTTTATTAGGTGCCTGGAACTCCTAGCATCAACTCTCAAACCACCTGGAAATTCTACATTCATATAAGCCATAATATCACTCCATTCAAAATTATTGACACATGCATTATACCACTATACCCAGGGGGTGTATATAGCTTTTTAAAAAAATCTTCCAAACAATAAACATATTTAACAAGTCCTCATTGAATTAAACTACAAGTCCATAAGTATGATAAAATATACTCATGATAATTTAAACAATTCCAAATAAACCGGAGGTGTTCAAATGATTTACAGAAATGCTGAGTTTAAGGATATCCCATTGATCTCTGAGCTTCAAAAGAAATACCATGTGTTGACAATAAGCGATGAAGACAAACCCAACGGATTTGTTACCACGCTTTTTACCGAGGAGCAATTTGCTGAGCTTATAGAGAAAGAGAATGGAGTGGCATTGGCTTGTGATGGAGACAAGGTGATCGGCTATGCTATGGCGGCATCCTGGGATTATTGGTCCAAATGGCCTTTGTTCCAGCACATGATAAAAGACCTCCCAAGTACTGAGTACTTAGGCCAGATCCTTACTACGGAAAATTCATATCAGTATGGACCTATCTGCATAGATAAGGATTATAGGGGGACAGAGGTTCTTCCAAGACTCTTTGACTTCTCCAGGGAACAGATGATGGACAGGTATCCCATACTAATAACCTTTATAAACCATATAAACCCAAGGTCCTACGAAGCACATACAAGAAAGCTTGGGCTTGAGGTTATCAAGAATTTCGTATTTAACAATAACAACTATTATGAGTTAGGCTACGATACGTCAGTAAGGGTCAAGTCACTGGTATAGTACCATAGGAGGAAATCTTATGAGCAAAAAATCCCCATCCATGGATCAATGGATAAAGGAAGCCAAGGAGCACCCATCCGCAGCAAGGGTGGGAATGTATCTTTTTCACAATGGAGTAGTCAGAGAAACTCCAAAAGCCAAGGTAAGAATGGGTATTGATGATGGAACCATTGTTGAGAAGCTTGATTTCACGTTTGATCAGGCTAAGGTTGATAGGGCAATTGAAGAGACCCTTGAAAGAGATGGAATATTTTACGTAAATACATGGCTAAATGAGGGGACTCTTGATGTTGGTGAGGACATAATGTATGTGCTTATCGGCGGTGATATCAGACCAAATGTAGTAGATGGTTTACAATTCCTGGTTGAAAGGATCAAGACCCAATGCGTAGTCGAGATTGAGTCGTTAATATGATGAACTCTACTGGTATATAATGTACGAAACCTAAGAAGGAGTGAGATCCAATGGCAGGTATAACAGGTATAGGTGGTATTTTTCTAAATTTTGCCGGTGAAAAGGATATGTTACATGAATGGTATCACAAGACTCTGGGACTGGATATGACAGACTATGGAACTGGATTTCTTGAAGGAAAACAGATGTTGCTTGTTTCCTTTAAGAGAGATAGCGAGGATGCACCGATCATAAACTTTCGTGTCGACGATCTGGAGGCTTTCTCAAATAAACTGAAGAAACTGGGCTTAGATGTGAAGCAGATAGATGAATATGAGTATGGTAAATTTATGCAGTTTGTAGACCCCTTCGGGAATCTCATCGAGCTTTGGGAGCCCTATGAGGAAGTATATATAAAAATGGTTAAACAGGAGATAGAGGGCTACTTGAAAAAAACCTCTGATAAAGAAGCAGAGGAGTAATTAAAGTGAAAACTCACCAAAAAAGAAATTGTCAGTTTGAGAAGTTGCTTTCAGTTAGATACTCAAATGGCTCTGATTTTTGGGCTGCTCCGGATGGGAAGCTGGGGATTGATAAACCAATAAGCACCTTAACAGCCATGCTGGTCATGAGTGAGTTAAGAATACCTAAGGAACACGAGGCTTTATCAGGTGCTGCAGAGCTTGTCATCAGAGCGGTAAAAAGCGACGGAAGAGTCAAAATAGCCCCTAAGGGGTCTATTTATCCATGTCACTCAGCACTTGCTGCAGCAGCGTTATGCAGGAATGGATATTGTGACAGCGAAGAGACAAAACAAATACTTTCACATCTTACCTCCAGCAGATATGCAGATGGCGGGTGGAGGTGTAACAAATTTTTCTATGGAAGAGGTCCGGAAACTGAGTTTTCCAATCCTGGAGTTACACTTCTGGCCTTGGATGCATTTAGGTGTGCACTAACGGATCATGAGTTGGTTGAGTTTGATGATGCAGTTGAAACACTGCTTGATCATTGGACAGTTAAATCACCTGTCGGCCCCTGTCACTTTGGTATTGGAAAACAGTTTATGCAGCTGGAGTATCCCTTTTATAGGTATAATCTATTTTATTATGTGTATGTTTTGTCGTTTTACAGGAAAGCGGCTAGTGACCACAGATTTCTCGAGGCTTTCAATAAACTCATGGAAAAGCTGGATAAGGATGGGAATTTAGTTGTTGAGAAAACGAAACGGCAGCTTCAACAGCTTGGCGTATATGAGGTAGGGGTAGTATGCAATGAGGCTAATGAAAGGCTTCAGGAGATCAACGACAATATCTCTAAATTCAATATAGTATTGGATCAATAAATGGATCCTGGCCGAAAATTGATAAACAAATGGAGAATAAATCTTGATGAGCATTAAGAAATTATTAAAAAAAGTAAGGGACGGCTATATAATCAAACAGGTTGATAAGCTCGAGCTTCCGGTATTTAAGGAAAGCAGACTCATCCGGGAGTATGTTGTATTTTCAGGGAAGGTACAAAATGTTGGGTTCAGGCGTGAGGTTTATCTTCTTGCTGCTAAACTGGGGTTGACTGGATGGGTCAGAAATACTGAACAGGGCAGTGTTGAGGCTGAAATACAAGGGGAGGAGCTAAGGGTACGGTTCCTCATTAATTTCATGAGCTCATTGCGAAGGGCCAAAGTAGATAAAGTGGAAAGCAAAATATTAGACTTGAAAATAGAAGAAACTGGTTTTGAAATAATTCGTTGAGCTGAAGGGAGAACGATCCATGGTTGACAATTACAACAGAAGGGCAAAGATTTTCAAGGCATTGGGTGACCCTAGAAGGATCATGATCCTCGAGATGCTTCAAAATGGAGAGCTTTGTGCATGTATGATACTTGAGAGATTTGATATGGCACAATCAACACTTTCTCATCATATGAAGCTTCTTCAGGAAAGTGGATTTGTAAAGGGTAGAAGCGAGGGAAAATGGGTACACTACTCATTGGATCCAGAGGGATTTAGGGTCGCAATGAAAATCATAACAGGTCTATCTTCAACGAAAAACAAACTAAAAAGAATCGGAGAATAATGATGGCTGATTTCAAGCATATCTATACAAAAAGGTTGTTATTGAAAAGACTTGAGGAATCAGATGCACTGAGTGTGTTCGAGTATCGCAGCATGCCTGAGGTTTACATTTACCAGGGCTTCAGACCGGAAACAGCTGATGACGCAGTTGAGTTCGTCAGAATGAGATCTGATGAGCCGAATATTCCG
>DAIPJA010000190.1:0-3878 GCA_036770525.1 Gudongella sp.
GAGTTTTCTTAACGGGAATTATACCGCCATGACAGTATATTTCAACCATATTTTCCCTTGTATAGGTAAACGGCCCCTTCATGAATACTGCCAGAACCTCATCGATTATATCATCGCCATCAACCACATGGCCGTAAAGAAGCTTCTTATTCTCATGGACCTCCTCAGAGGAGCTGTTAATTCTTTGAAATACCGACTTTCCTATTTCTATTGAGTTTTTACCTGACATCCTTACAATACCAATGCCTGCCTCACCAACGGCAGTTGAAATTGCAGCTATCGTTTCAGACATATTTTCACCCCATTTTACACCATGGTACCAAACCTGTAGCTTAATTTTATAACATCACCGCTGTATGTCAAACAAAAAAACAAAAGCCCTGGATAGGGCTCTTGCTGAACTATTCCCGGTATCGGGTATTTATCACTTGTTTATGATTACAACTCTTCTGTAAGGCTCAGTACCTTCACTATAGGTCGATACTCCGTTTACATTCTGAAGAGCGGAGTGGATGATCCTTCTCTCATATGGATTCATTGGTTCAAGCTTGACAGGTCTCTTGCTGTATAGGGCTTTATCTGCCATTTTCTTGGCTAGCTTTTTGAGAGTTTCTTCTCTTTTTTGCCTGTATCCCTCAGTATCGAGAACAACCTTCAAATACTCGTCTCTGTCCTTATTGACGGCAAGACTGAGAAGGTATTGGAGCGAATCAAGTGTATTCCCTCTTTTACCGATCAGTATACCCATATCTGATGAGGAAATGTGATTGATATCCACATGCAGAGTATCTCCCTTCAAAACAACATCCTGAAGGGCCACTATCCCCATACCCTTAAGAACGTTCTCAAGAAACTTGTCTGCAATCTCCTCCGGATCATTCTTCAATGTAACCTTTATCTTTGCTTCCTTAGTGCCGATTATCCCGAATAATCCCTTGGAGGGTTCCTCGATAATCTCAACCTCGACGTCTTTTTCTGCTGCATTAAGCTCAACCAGAGCTTCTTTTAAAGCTTCTTCAACCGTTTTAGAGGTCTTCACAACAAATTTCATATCATTTAGCCCCCTTGATCGACAACGTTGATCTATTCGAAATAACTTGCTGAACTATAGTGAAAATATTACTTACGACCCAATACAATGCAAGGCCGGCTGGGAAGCTGCGTGCAGCCATAAAAATCATAACAGGCAGCATATAGTTCATTATTCTTTGAGTTGCCATTGCTTGCGGGTCCTTATTGCCTTGTCCCATGGTCAAGCTCTGGATATATGTCGTTACAGCAGAGAGGAGTGGAAGACCCCACAAATATATGTCTGGGTTTTCAAGATTGGTTATCCATAAGAAATTCTTCGCCATACTCTCATACAATCCTGGCTCTGTAAAAGCATATGTTGCAGGCTCTCTGAATACTGCAAAAAATGCAAATATGATAGGTAACTGCACTAAAAGGATCAAACATCCGGATGCCGGATTATACTTATGCTTCTTATAAAGCTCCTGCATCTTTACCTGCATCGTTTGCGGATCATTTTTATATTTGGTTTGGATCTCCTTCATCAGGGGTTGAATTTCACCCATCTTTTTAGTAGATCTAGTCTGCTGAAGATTTATAGGCAACAGCATCAGCTTAAAAATTATCGTAGTTAATATTATGGCTATCGCGTAGAATGAAATCTGAGCCGGCTCACTCCCCAAAGAGGATGAAACAAAGCCGTAAACCAACTTCAGGATCGACCCCAGAATATTACCCAAAAAACCAATCATCGACTAACCCCCTCATTTTAGCGGATCATATCCTCCTTCATGAAATGGATGGCATTTAAGGATCCTCTTTGCTGATAAAAAGCTCCCTTTAATAAAACCATACTTCGTGTAAGCCTGCAGGGAGTACTCCGAGCAGGTAGGATAAAATCTGCAATTTTTCCCAGTAAGAATATATCTTGAGATATATCTTTGGTAGAATCTGATCAATAAAATAGCAATCCTTGTCATCAATTCACCTTCTCGGCTATGCCGGAAATCCGGTAAATGTGCTTAATAGCGCTTTCCAATTCAGCAAAACTAAGGTCAACGGCATTTTTTTTTGGTATGAAGATCAGGTCGTAGCCCTTTTTAAGATTTGGAAGATACATTCTGTTTACTTCCTTTATCCTTCTTTTGAGCTTGTTTCTTACAACAGCGTTTCCAACCTTTTTGGTAATAGACACACCAATCCTCACCTTATCGGTGCCATTTCTTCTGACATACATAATAAGATTTCGGTTCCAATAGTTTTTGCCGGATTTGTAGACCTTCTTAAACTCCATATTCTTTCTAAGTCTGTTTTCTTTTTTCACAGATATTCCACCTTAAAATGGCCTTTAATAAAAGGCCACTATCAAGCGGCCTTATGCAGAAAGTTTCTTTCTTCCTCTTCTTCTTCTAGCTTTTAATATCTCCCTACCTGATCTGGTCTTCATTCTTTTTCTGAAGCCATGCTCCTTGCTTCTTTGTCTTTTCTTTGGTTGATAAGTTCTTTTCACCCGACACACCCCCTTCAATAATCATACATCTATATAACCAATATAGAGCTTGCAATATGGAACGCATAAAACACTACTATAAATTATATGTATCCGCCCTGTAGCTGTCAAGTTTTTAAATTTACTGAGAATCCACAAAACACCTGTTCTTAAACTGTTAGTATTGTGGATAAATTTATTGAATAAAGGCTCCCCTTTTGGTAAGATAATAGAGGATGTTGATAAATTAGAAAACTGGTGGATAACTTAAAGTTATACACAATGTGTGGATAGTTTGTGTATAACATTTAACTAATCTATCGTTTTTATATTAAGGTTTCGTAATTTGTTTAAGTTTTTATCCACAATTCGATCTAAATCCAGTTGTGGAAAAAGAAAATGCTTAAACATTTTTTTACTGAATCAACAGTAAGTTGATAATTTTATCCACAAATTCTATTAAGTTATCATTTTATTTCCACATATGTGGACAATTCAATTTCTGTTGAAAACATTGTTGATAATTTCCTGAGGAGGTAGCAGTATGGACACTAATTTAGACCAGATTTGGGAAAGCGTCCTGGGACTGATCAAGGTAGAGCTAACTGAGGTAAGCTTTAACACCTGGCTAAAATCAATTGAGCCAATAAGTCTGGAGGATGACGAGATAATACTCGGAGCACCCAACGACTTTACAAAAGGAATACTTGAAGGCAGATACTTCAACCTTATAAAAAATGCCATCAAGCAAGTCACAGGTAAAAATTACCAGATCAGATTTATAATACCCGGTGAGCAGGTCAAGCAAACTCAATCTCAGCCGGAAAAAGAAACAACAAAGGCTATGAGCAAATCCCAGTTGAACCCGAAGTACACCTTCAGTACATTCGTGACCGGTAAGAGCAATGATTTTGCCCATGCTGCTTCAGTTGCGGTTGCAGAGGCACCTGCCCAGGCATATAATCCTCTATTCATATATGGAGGGGTAGGTCTTGGCAAGACACATCTTATGCATGCCATTGGACATTATATATTAAGCCAGAATCCGGATTCAAAGGTAGTATATGTATCCAGTGAGAAATTTACCAACGAGCTTATAAATTCTATCAGAGAATATAGGAATGAAGAGTTCAGAAATAAATACAGGAATGTAGATGTGCTCCTTGTGGACGACATACAGTTTATCGCAGGAAAGGAAGGTACGCAAGAGGAATTCTTTCATACCTTCAATGCACTGCATGAGGCAAATAAGCAGATCATAATTTCAAGTGACAGACCTCCCAGGGATATACCCACTCTGGAGGACCGATTGAGATCGAGATTTGAGTGGGGCCTGACAACTGACATCCAGGCACCTGACCTGGAGACAAGGATGGCT
>DAIPJA010000191.1:0-3846 GCA_036770525.1 Gudongella sp.
AATGACCTGGAAATAATGTCAGTACCTCCTCCTGCACCCCATTGGATGATCCCGTTGATGTCGCGGGAAGGAAATATCTCCTCAGTCTTTCCCTGGCTGCATCCTGTAACCATCAGTATTGTTATCAGTAGAAGTGAAACTAAAATCGATCTTTTCTTTTTCATTCTCAATGCTCCCCATAATAAATAGTCACACTTATATTACCACTGACACTATTAATCATGCAAGTGCATTATAAAATAACGAAGGTCTCCGATACTAGTGTACGAAGACCAATCCAGTTACAGCTCTAAAATTTGATTTATACCTGGTATATACTTTTTACCTGACCTTTCTCCATAAAGGATCATGCTAAGATATACCTCTGAGGTTCCCAATGCTTCTGCCAGCTTTTTCTGGGTCATGTTCACCTCGACAAGCTTTTGTTTCACTTTTTCTCCAAATGGGGTCAGCTTTCTTCTTTTCATTAAAAAATCACATCCCTAAAAAGAATTTTTATTCTCTTTTTGCTGATCTATGTGGTAGAATGGGCTTAATATGATTAACAATCTTAATTATAGGATATCTCAGATGTCAGATATTGTCAAGACAAAGCGACTTAAAATCTCTGATGTCAGAAAACCTGGAGGTGTTAAAGTGTCCACCATAGGGCAAAGGATCAGATCCGCAAGAAAAGCAAAGAAGTTGTCGCTCATAGAGGTCAGGGATCTTACAGGCCTGTCAACAGGAAACCTGAGCGATCTCGAAAATGACAAATTCGCTCCATCAGCCAACACCCTTATGCTTCTTAAAAAGGTGTTGGAGATAAACATCGACTGGATGCTTACCGGAAGCCTCCCAATGGAAGCTCCCTCCGCCGATGTTGTACGGGAGAAGACCCCGCAGTATCTGGGTACCGACGAAAAAATGCTCCTGAATGCTTATGGGAGACTAAGCGAGGAAGAGAAAAGAAATGTCATAGCTTATATGAATCTTATACTCAGTAAAGGTAGTCTATAATTTTTTAGTTATGTGATTAATGTTTAATCATGCCATTTTAAAAGTGTAACCATTAAAAAAAGCCGCTTAAGCGGCTTTTTTCCTATTCAACGGTAACTGACTTTGCGAGGTTCCTTGGCTTGTCCACGTCATTTCCTCTTGCAAGGGAGGTGTAATATGCCAACAGCTGCGGATAAACTACCGACAATAAAGGCATGAATATGTTGAAGCTCTCCTCAAGATATATCACTGTGTCTGCTACCTCGGAAAGGTCCGTATTCCTCTTTCTCGTGATTCCGGTAACAACAGCTCCTCTGGCCTTTACCTCCTTGATGTTAGAAACCATTTTTTCATATATGCTTTGCTGTGTGGCAACTGCAATTACGGGAGTCCCCTCCTCTATTAGAGCTATGGTGCCGTGCTTCAGCTCGCCTGCAGGGAATGCTTCAGTGTGTATATATGATATTTCCTTAAGCTTCAATGCTCCCTCAAGGGCTGTGTAGTAATCAAGTCCTCTTCCAAGATAGAATATAGATCTGCTGTTCTTAATCTCCTGAGCGGCTGCTTTTGCCTTTTCAGCAAATGTCGGAAGGGAAGCCTCAACTTTTCCGGGGAGAGTCTTAAGCTCAGCCAGGATCTCATCATAGCACTTGTCTTCCAGGGTGCCTTTAAGCTTTCCAAAGTACAGAGCCAGTATATAGAAAGCTGTGAGCTGAGTAGTATAGGCCTTTGTTGATGCGACAGCTATTTCCGGTCCTGCCCAAGTATAGAAGATGTCATCGGATTCTCTTGCTATGGAGCTTCCAACTACATTGGTTATCGACAGTATTCTTGCACCCTTCGCCTTGGCAGACTTTAATGCACCGATCGTATCCATCGTCTCGCCGGATTGACTTACAATGACTACCAGAGTCTTATCATCGATATAATGGTCAGAATATCTGAATTCAGATGCTATCTCAGCCTGTGCATCCACCTTCAGGAATTCCTGAAGAAGATATCTTCCAACCAGTCCTGCATGGTATGCTGTACCGCAGCCGACCACATATATCTTGTTGATCTGTTTTATAGTTTCCTCATCGATTGCGATGTTTTCCAGGAATAAGCTCCCGTTCTCATCAAGTCTTCTGTTTATTGTCTCCGATATGACTGAAGGCTGCTGATAAATCTCTTTAAGCATAAAGTGCTCGTAGCCTTCCTTGGTTGCCGATTCAAGATCCCACTCAATTGTTCTTACCTGTCTGTCGATCCTCTTCCTGTCCTCGCCATATATCTCATATCCTGATCTGGTGAGTCTTACTATGTCCTTATTTTCAATATATACTACCTTGTTTGTGTACTTTAGTATTGCGGGAATATCAGATGCTATGAAGTTTTCTCCTTCGCCTACACCAAGTATTATTGGGCTCTCATGTCTGATGGCGATTATCTCATCTGGACTGCTTTCACACATTACTACAAGTGCATATGCTCCTCTGAGTCTGGCCTCTGTTTTAAAAACGGCCTGTAGAAGATCTCCTTCATAATAGTGATCAAGCAGATGGGCGATAACCTCTGTATCTGTTTCGGACTTGAATTTATAGCCCAGGGCAAGAAGCTCATCCTTTATAGGCCTGTAGTTTTCTATTATACCGTTGTGTATAACGGCTATTGTACCCTTCCCGTTCGTATGAGGATGGGCATTGTCGTCAGTTGGCGCACCATGAGTTGCCCATCTTGTATGTCCCATGCCTATAGTCCCACCTATGGGATCCTTTTCAAGGCTTCCAGCCAGGACCCCAAGTCTGCCTGACAGCTTCCTGGTCTTCATTTTTCCGCTCTCTATTATGGAAATCCCTGCAGAGTCATAGCCTCTGTACTCAAGCTTTGACAAGCCGTCGAGGATGATGCTCTGAGCATTTCCTGCACCTACATAACCAACTATACCACACATAGTTTATCCCTCCAAAGTGATTTGCTTTCAGTCATACCCGATCAGTCGTATTTCACCAATGAGTTGACATGATAGCCTTCAAGTTTCTCTCTTCCTCCCAGGAAGGTAAGTTCTATAACGAACTCAAGAGCCACAACGTCTCCACCAAGAGACTCGATCAGCTTGGTTGCGGCCATAACTGTCCCTGCCGTTGCCAGAAGGTCATCTACGATCGCGATCCTGTCACCCTTCTTAATCGATTCAGTATGGATCTCAAGAGTGTTTGTACCGTATTCAAGCTCGTATTCAAAGCTTGTTGTTTCACCGGGGAGCTTTCCCGGTTTTCTTATGGGGATGAATCCAACTCCCAAACCGTATGCGACTGCGGCACCAAACAGGAATCCTCTGGCCTCAGGTCCCACGATGTAATCAACTTCCTTATCCTTCAGATCATCGATCATGCTTGAAACTGCATGGTTGAATGCGTCCTTATCTCTGGTGAGAGTCGTGATATCCTTAAAGCTTACTCCCTTTATTGGAAAATCTTCTATTTCCCTGATTTTAGACTTAAGATCCAAAACACTTCCTCCTCAATTCTTCTTTATGATCCCAAGAGTCGATCCCTTAGGGTCGAACTTACACAACATAAGTTTAACATAACAGCATGAATTTCCAAACAATTTTTTACAGCTGGTCCATATGCTCTGATACTCTTCTTTCAAGAGGATAATATAGCTTTTCCCTGTCGATTTCAGGTCGCATTCCGGCTATTAGGTCAAATGCGACTCTCGCTCCACGGTCCATTCCCTGACAGCCAGCCAAAAGAATGATATCGTCTCTCTCCACTCTCTTAAGTACGTCTCCTATAGCTTCCTCAAGCGTATCAAAAACCTTCAGCCGAAGATCCGTCTGACTGATCACTTCTTTGAAGACCTGCTCTTCCTCAGGTGCCACCT
>DAIPJA010000192.1:0-3805 GCA_036770525.1 Gudongella sp.
AGAAATAGGAGCAGGAGCTACGATACTCGGTTCAGTCTCAATTGGTTCAGCTGCCAGAATT
This sequence comes from Gudongella sp., assembly GCA_036770525.1. GTDB lineage: Bacteria > Bacillota > Clostridia > Tissierellales > Tissierellaceae > Gudongella. Next base: position 62 of record DAIPJA010000192.1, read on the forward strand.
GGTGCAAATTCAGTGGTTTTGACTGATATTCCTTCTGGTGCCACTGCCGTAGGATCACCTGCTCGAATAGTTGATAAGAAGGAAAAGTATTACATCTATGCAATATAATAAGGACCTTCATGTGGAGGTCCTTATTATATTGCCAAAACCTTATAGGAATTTTGCAAAGTCTTTTAGGCTGAGAATCTTTTTATTGTTTCTTCCCACTGTTGTATTTGAACATATCAGTGAGTTTAGAACGGCCTCTTCCGTTGCTTCGACTGTAGCTTTAAATACCATATCCAGGAGATCTTCGTGAATAACTTTTTGATCAGTAAATGCTCTCTCCTCGTAATGCATAACTTTGTTTGCTGTAGTGAATCCTATTGCTACTTCCCCAGACCCGTTTCCAGTATACCCACCGGTTCTTGCAATTCCTGATTGAGTTCTCTTAAGGAGTCTCTTTAGCTGAAGTGAGCTTAGTGGTATGTCGGTAGCAAGGATCACCATAATTGATCCCTTGTCCTTGCCTGGGTCTTTCAGAGACAATTCCTCTTTAATTTTCTCGCCGATGGGGTTCCCTCTTATCATAAGATCCTCCATGGAGCCAAAGTTTGAGAGTACAAGTATTCCAACAGTGTATTCTGAATCCCCAAGCTTAACCATTCTTGAAGCAGAACCAATCCCACCCTTAAGGTCATAGCAGACCATTCCTGTTCCGGCTCCTACATTACCTTGCTGGAAAATTATATCTGCTGAGCTTATTGCCTCCAGAACATGCTTCTCAGTAACTGATGGTGTTCTTATCTCGTTTAGAACTCCATCGTTGCATTCGCCGATTATTGGATTGACCGTTCCTGTGGTATCCCCGATATCACTGTTTTCTCCAAGCATATAACCGACTACAGCTTTATGGGCTGTTCCCACACTAAGTGTGTTGGTAAGTATTATTGGGGTTTCTATTGTCCCCAGCTCATCGACTTGAACCAGGCCTTGCGTCTTTCCAAAGCCATTGATAACATGGCTCGCCGAAACAAGCTTTTCTCTGAAGATATTGCCCTCATGAGGGATTATGGCTGTAACACCGGTCTTGATACTGCCCGAATCCAGCGTGACATGACCTACAGTAACTCCGGCTACATCTGTTATCAAATTGTTCTTCCCTGTTGGAAGATGTCCTAAATTGATTCCATATTCTCTTAATTTTTTATTCATACGATCCTCCTGATGATTCATAATTGGTATTCTTCAGACATCATCTTAATCATATAGCTGAAAACAAGTCATTGCAATATAAATTACTAAAAGTATTGAAAAAATACAAAATTCAATTAATACTGTATGAAAAATGAATTATGCTATATAATGTTGTTAAGTAGCTAAAAAGGGAGGTATACCCAATGAACTGTGAATATAAGCTTTATGACCCCTCCTGGTGTCCAGGTTGTGGTAATTACATGATACGAACTGCATTAAAGATGGCCTTGGAGGAGCTTGAAATACCTCCTCAGAGAGCTGTTATCTTTACAGGGATAGGACAAGCTGCAAAAATGCCACATTATATTGACACTAATGGATTCAATGGTTTGCATGGCAGAGCGCTCCCTCCCGGGATAGGCGCCAAGCTATCCAATAAGGATCTTACAGTTATTGTTGAATCAGGCGATGGTGACACCTATGGTGAAGGTGGCAATCATTTCATACATACTATTCGAAGGAACATAGATATTGCGCACTTTGTACATGACAATCAAATTTACGGACTTACTAAAGGACAAGGATCTCCCACGACAGCGATGGGTCAGGTAACGACATTACAGTTCGAAGGAGTAAAGATTGAGCCTGTTAAGCCATTAGCTCTATCCCTCACCATGGGAGCAGGCTTTGTGGCGAGGGGTTTCTCTGGTGATATTCCCCAGTTGGTAAGTCTTATGAAGGAAGCCATTAAATATAGAGGATATGCACATTTGGATATCTTCCAGCCATGTGTCGTATGGAATAAGGTCAATACATTCCAATGGTATAAAGACAGAGTGTATAAGCTTGAAGGATACCATGACTGCACAGACTTTGAGGCTGCATTTAAGAAGGCTCTGGAGTTTGGAGACAAGATTCCTACAGGGATATTATATAAAGTGGAAAGGGAGACCTATGAGGATAGATTCTTCTTTATTAAAAATGGACCGGCTTTGGTTGATTCCAGGCTCGACCCTATTGATGCTGAAAAGCTGATGGCAGATTTTGTTTAGGAGGGGGATAGAGATGGACTATACTATTTTGGTTGGTGGAGCGGCAGGACAAGGAATCGAAACGGTCGTTCTATTATTGGAAAAAACTATTAAAAGAAGCGGTTATGAGGTATTCACATATAAGAATTACATGTCTATGGTAAGAGGCGGCCACAATTTTATGCAGGTCAGGTTTTCTGATGCGCCCGTCTACACCTATTCATCAAAGCTGGATATGATATTTGCACTTACTGAGGAAACAATTGATTACCATGGAGATAGACTCAAGGAGAACGGGGTAATCATAGCAGACGATGAGATTTTTCCAGACATGGACATTTGCCATCTTCCGCTTGCGAAGGCATCCAGAGACTCCGGGAACCAGAAGACATTTCCAACTGTAGGCTTCGGAGCAATAGTAAAGAGATTTGGAATGGATATCGGGATTGCAGAGCAAGTTGTTAAAGAAAACTTTAGTGGGAAGATACTGGAGGTCAATCTTAATGCCCTTAAGTCGGGATATTCCCTGGTTGATGAAAGACAAAAGCTTCCAAGGAAAAAAGATGATCGGATAATAATAAACGGCAACCAGGCCCTGGCTCTTGGTGCCATTGCTGCAGGCGTTAAGTTCTATTGCGGTTACCCTATGACACCATCCACAAGCGTCATGAGCTACATATCTTCAAAGGCTTCAGAGATGGGAATAGTAGTTGATCAGATAGAGGATGAGGTAGGAGCGCTCAATATGGCTTTAGGAGCTGCCTATGCTGGTGTAAGAGCTATGACCGGTTCATCGGGAGGTGGTTTTGCTTTAATGTGCGAGGCAATGAGTCTGGCAGGTATTCTGGAGACTCCGGTTGTAATAGTAAATGCCCAAAGACCAGGTCCTGCAACCGGGCTTTCCACAAGGACTGAACAGGGAGACCTTAGATTCGTAATACATGCAGGTCATGGCGAGTTCCCTAAGATGGTAATATCACTCAGAAACCCTGAGGATGCTTTCTACCAAACAGCAAGGGCATTTAACCTTGCAGAAAAGTACCAGATCCCGGTAGTGCTTATGACCGAGGAATATCTTACTGACTATATGGTAACCACTGAACCTTTCGATTTCAAAAAAGTAACCATAGAAAGGTATATTGCAGATTCCGTGGAGCTTCCTGAAGGAAGGTATAAAAGATACATGTACACGGATTCAGGTGTTTCCCCAAGACTTATCCCCGGAAGATGTGGTGATAAAACGGTCCTTGTTGACAGCCATGAACACAATGAATACGGGAACATAGACGAGTCTGTCGAAACTAGAGTAAATATGATGAAAAAGCGAATGAGAAAGCTGGAATCCCTTAAGGAGGACCTTCAGGAACCGTGCTACTTTGGAGCTGAACATCCTGAGGAGCTGATGGTAGCATTTGGAGCAACCTGGGGTGCATTAAAGGAGGCAGTTGAGGAACTCAATCGGTCAGGCGAGAAGGTAGGAGCATTGGTTTACGGAGATATATGGCCGTTCCCAACAAAGCTGCTTAATGACTTCGGT
>DAIPJA010000193.1:0-3804 GCA_036770525.1 Gudongella sp.
ATAAAGAAATAGATTTCCAGTACCTTTCAATGGGTATGACCAATGACTTCGAAATAGCTATTGAGGAAGGCTCTAACATGGTTAGAGTAGGAACAGGAATTTTCGGAAAGAGAAATTACTAGGAGGGATTTGCGTGGGCAAGATAATGGATAAATTCAAGTACTTCATAGGTATCGATGACTATGAGGAGGAAGAAGAATACACTCTTGAGGAGGAGACCATTGAGGATGAGTCCTACGATGTTGCTGCTCCTAAGTCCAGGAAATACAATAATAAGGTAGTCAACATCCACACCAACAGCAATATGAAAATTTCAGTTCACGAGCCTTTAAGCTATGAGGAAGCACCTGCTATAATAGATGATCTCAAGCTAAGGAAGGCAATAGTAGTAAATTTCGAACAACTTGACACAACTGTAAAGAGGCAGATATTTGACTTTATCAATGGTGGATTATATGCAGTAGAGGGGAAAATTCAGAAGGTAACTAAGGATATATTTATTTTAGCTCCAAGCAATATAGAAATCGACGGCCTTAAAGATGAGCTTAAAAACAGAGGGATTTTCCCTTGGTAAGGAGAATTGAATGTATACAGTGCTAAGATCTGTCAGGATATTGTTTGATATAATCGAGATCCTGATCATAATAAGAATTTTTATGTCCATTTTCAGAGTATCAATGGATAATGTTGTCGGAAAGGTTGTATTGGAGCTAACAGAGCCAATAATGGCTCCAGCGAGAGCTCTTCTGGACAAACTGGGATTAGGAAGAGGGTTTATTGACTTCTCTCCCTGGGTTGCAATATTGTTTTTAAGACTTGCTTATACTCTGCTGATTAATATTGCGGGGTGATTAGTTGATTGACAGAGAAAGGCTGACATCACATATAAAGAAACCTGAACTGCTACTTAAGATGAGGATACTTATCGATAAGGCAGAGATTGCCTTAAATAAACATGTAGTAGTTGATACTGACTTTCTAGACCCATTTGAGAGGAAAACTGCAGAGGCAATATTTAACAGTATAAATGATCTTGGCTATTTGGAAGCTGGAGGACCTGAATTTGCTGAGAGAAAGCATTTTCTGCTATATCCAGATTATATGGAACAAATGGACTTCAATGATTACACAAGTTTCCTGGAAATATCTGGGGATATTAACTCCTTGAAGCATAGGGATTTCCTGGGGAGCCTTATGGGTATGGGCATAAAAAGGGAAAAAATCGGAGATATTTTTATTGAAGAGGAAAGTGCTATCGTATCCTTGAAAAACGAGATCGGAGACTACCTATTAATGAACATTCAGAAAGTTGGGAATGTAAATGTTAAGTGTTCTTTAATCTCCAAACACCAGGTAATATTCAAAGAGCAAGCTTACGAACGAAAGGATTTGTTCATTGCATCTGAAAGGCTTGATGTAGTTTTAGGTGCGGCATTCAAACTATCCAGAAATGAAAGCCAAACGAAAATTGAAGCCGGTTATATAAAAGTAAATTGGGAGTTGGTTGAAAAGTCCAGTTACAAACTTGAACCTGGAGATATGATTTCAGCAAAGGGTCTTGGGAGAGCTCTCTATGAGACAAGGCAGGGATTGAGTAAAAAAGGAAGGCTAAATATTGGATTAAAAATCTATAAATAACGGAGTGATGACATGATAACACCTCTTGATATTCAAAACAAGGTTTTCTCAAGGTCGTTCAGAGGCTACAGCCCTAAGGCCGTTAACTCATTCCTCAATGAGATACTCGAGGATTACGAAAAGATGTACAAGGAGAATATCGAGTATAAGGACAAGATCAGCATGCTTTCAGATCAGATCAGACAGTATAATACTATGGAGGAAACTCTTAAGAATACGTTGATCATTGCTCAAAAAACAGCTGAAGAGGTTGCTCTGAATGCTAGAAGCAAAGCTGATTTAATTATTGGCAATGCTGAAGATGAAGGCAGAAGGATGGTTGAAAAGACCAAGGACGAGGTCAAGGATATCAAGGATGAATATGACCAGCTGAGGAAGGAAATGTACATATTTAAGACAAGATATGAGTCATTTCTGCAATCTCAAATTTTATCGCTTAAGAATTATTACAAAGAGGCTGAGGAATTTTTGATTTCAGAAGTCAATTCTGTCAGAGAGGAACAGGGAGCATAGGCTCCTTTTTTATTCAAGGTTTATTGTGGGGAGGAAATTCATTGGGACTTATATTGTCTGTATTTATAATTTTGGCTGATCAAATTGCTAAGTCAGCTGCAACTCAATACCTGATGGGTCAAAGGCCCATTGAAATAATAAAGAATTTTGTTGAGCTCCATTATGTAAAAAACTACGGAGCTGCCTTTGGTATACTTCAAAATCAGAGATGGTTTTTTATTGTAATTACATCTATAGTTGTATTTGCTATGATAGTTTACATGCTTAGAAATAGCAAGAACCTTACTATTTTAGCAAAATTATCAATATCAATGCTTTCAGGTGGTGCTGTAGGAAACTTGATTGATAGAGTCAGACTTGGGTATGTAGTGGATTTCATAAAACTGGATCTAAAGATATACAATTTCCCTGTCTTCAACATTGCTGATATGTTTATAGTAGTGGGAACGGCACTATTGGTCTACACTGTGTTATTCGATAAGCTGGAAAAAAAGGCGGTCGATCGTGTATGAAAAGGATCGAGTTGTATGTAGGTGAAGAAGACAATGAAAGACTCGACCATTATCTGGCTGAGGAACTGAACGAATTTTCACGAACCTATGTACAAAAGCTTATTAAGGACGGGAACGTTACAGTAGATGGAAAATATAAAAAACCGAGCTATTTAGTAAAGGAAGGGGAGTCTATCCTCGCAATCGTACCTGAGGCGGAGCCACTGAGGATCAAGGCAGAAGATCTGCCACTAGATATAATATACCAGGATGAAAGCCTTGCCGTTATAAATAAAGCACAAGGAATGGTCGTACATCCAGCTCCTGGCAACTATGAAGGAACGCTGGTAAACGGACTCTTATACCATCTGGACAATTTATCCTCTATAAATGGCGTGATCAGACCTGGTATAGTACACAGACTGGATAAGGATACTTCCGGACTGCTAGTAGTTGCAAAGACTGATATTGCACATAGGGCTCTTTCAAATGAACTAAAAGATCATAAAATAGTAAGGGAGTACACTGCTTTGCTACATGGGAGGCTAAAGGAAGAAAAAGGGACTATCGACGCTCCAATAGGTAGAGATCCTTCCAATAGAAAAAGGATGGCAGTGGTATATAAAAACAGTAAACCAGCCGTAACACATTACCAGGTTTTGAAATACTACGATAAGTATACCTTAGTAAGAGTAAGACTTGAAACTGGAAGGACTCACCAGATAAGAGTCCATTTTTCGAAGATGGGCCATCCAGTAGTGGGAGATCCAGTTTATTCGAATGGCAAGAATGAATTTGGCATAGCTGCTCAGCTACTTCATGCCGGCAGAATTGAATTAACTCACCCCGTGTCTGGAATGAAGCTTGAATTCAAGGCTCCATGTCCTGATTTATTCATAGAAATATTGTCAAAGCTTGACAGAAGGGAGGGCTACCATGAAGATCAAAGCATCTATAATGGACCAAAAAGCGATTTTTAGAGCCACAACAAGGATAGCAAATGAGATAATTGAGCGCAATAAAGGGATAAAGGATTTGGTTCTTGTTGGGATTAAGACCAGGGGAGTCCCTTTTGCTCACAGGATTGCTGAAAAAATAATGGAGATCGAGGAAACCTCAGTCGACGTATATACTCTAGATATAAGCTTATACAGGGATGATT
>DAIPJA010000194.1:0-3772 GCA_036770525.1 Gudongella sp.
AATCTCCAGCAGCAGGCAGGATAATGGTTACTGCTCATATGGATGAGGTAGGACTTATGATCAAGGATATCGATTCCACAGGCTTGCTCAAGTTTCTGACAGTTGGAGGGATCGACAAAAGAGTTCTTGTGTCAAAGGCTGTTGTTGTAGGAAAGGACAAGATAAAAGGGGTAATTGGATCTAAGCCTATCCATCTGCAAAAGAGAAACGAATGGACAAAAGTGCTTGATATAAATGAGTTGTATATCGATATTGGAGCCAGCTCAAAGGATGAGGCTGAAAAGCTGATCTCCATAGGAGACTATGCAGTATTTGATACAAAATACGAGGAGTTTGGAGAAGGCAGAATAAAGGCAAAAGCACTGGACAACAGAGTAGGATGTGCTGTTTTGGTCGAGCTTTTAAAGTCATCCTTAGAAACTGAGATTTATGGAGTGTTTACAGTTATGGAGGAGGTTGGACTGGTAGGAGCAGGACCTGCTGCTTTTACAGTTGAGCCTGATGTGGCAATAATACTTGAAGGTACTGTATGCTACGAGATGCCTGATATGGATAGTCATCAAATACCTACCGTTCTTGGTAATGGTCCTGCTATATCCCTGGTCGACAGATCTACTCTTTATGACTCAAACTTCAGAAGGAGAATAGTTGAAACGGCAGAGAGAAACAGCATTAAATATCAGTTCAGGAAAACTGCCATGGGAGGGAATGATTCAGGAAAGATCCATACCTCTAAGTCGGGCTGCATCACAACCGCTATTTCTGTACCAACTAGATACATCCACAGTCCCCTTTCAGTTATTAGCAGGGACGATTACGATAATACCCTCGCCTTAGTCAAGGCACTTGTTTCTGATTTGGAAAAGGAGGCTTTATAATGGCTTTTAACAGTGAGCTTTTGAGAAAACTAGTAACCGTCTACGGACCATCAAGTAGAGAGCATCTTATAAGAGAGATGATATCTGAGGAGATACAGGACTATGTTGATGAATTATACACCGATGCACTGGGAAATCTGATTGCGCATAAAAAGGGACCTGGCAAGAAGATTATGATATCAGCTCATATGGATCAAATAGGACTAATAGTGACCGATATAGATAAGGATGGCTTTGTAAGGTTTGGAAACATTGGAGGTATATCTCCTGCAGTCACCTTTAGTCAGAGAGTGATCTTCGAAAACAATACCATAGGTGCCGTCTATTCAGAGCCTGTTGACGATCTGTCTAAGCTTAAGCTGGAGGATATGTTTATTGATATCGGGGCTAAATCTAAGGAAGAAGCTGAGAGTATGGTATCTATAGGTGACATTTGTGTATATCATGCTGAGTACTCCGAAAATAGCAACGTTGTTTTCACACCATACCTGGATGACAGAGTTGGCTGCTTTGTAGCAGTTGAAGCCATAAAATCGATCCAGAAGCCTGAAAATGACCTGTACTTCGTTTTCTCCGTTCAAGAGGAGGTTGGTCTTAGGGGAGCAAAAACAGCTGCTTATGGAGTCGATCCTGACTTTGGACTGGCAATTGATGTAACAACACACGGCGATACTCCTAAAGCAAAGAGGTTTGCAGTAGGACTTCATAAGGGTGCTGCTATCAAGGTCAAGGATAATTCTGTAATTTCTCATCCATTGGTTAGGGAGAGACTTGTTCATCTTGCGAAGGAGAAGGGTATACCTTATCAAATGGAGGTGTTGGAATTCGGAGGTACAGATTCCGGAGCTATCCATATGAACAAATCTGGCGTCCCTTCCGGTGTAATATCTATCCCTACAAGGTATGTTCACTCCACTGTAGAGATGGCTTCCAAGGAGGATATTACAAACTGTATAGCCCTTCTTAAGGCTTATTTGGAGGAAAGACTTTAGTAATAAATATATGATGCATTGAGGAGAGAAGTATTTAATGAAAAAAGTTATGATTTCTACCTTCGGCTGCCAAATGAATGAGCACGACTCTGAGAAGATAGCCTGGATCATGGAAAGAATGGGATACGGGACTACTTTGGATAAGGAAGAGGCTGATGTCATCATCTTCAATACCTGCGCTGTAAGAAAGAGTGCAGAGGACAGGGTTTTCGGCCAATTAGGGGAGCTGAAGGAGCTTAAAAGGAGAAAGCCTGAAACGGTCTTGGCACTTTGCGGATGTATGATGCAAAGAGAAGACATAAGGAGCTATTTCCTTAAAAAACACAGACACATAGATATCGTATTTGGGACCAACAACATCCATAAGCTCCCGCAGCTGTTGACCAGACATCTTGAGAGCGGTAAATTGGTCGTCGATATAGTGGAGGATACGCGTGAGATAGAGGAATCTGTTGAAGCAGACAGAAAATACTCATATAAGGCATACGTAAATATAATGTACGGCTGCAATAATTTCTGTACCTATTGCATAGTTCCTTATACAAGAGGCAGAGAGAAAAGTCGTGAACCCGAGTCAATAATTGAGGAAATCAGTGACCTGGCAAGGAATGGCACTAAGGAGATCACTCTTCTTGGTCAAAACGTCAATTCATACGGGAAGACTCTGAATAAGAGGTATAGCTTTGTAGATTTATTGAAGGATATCAACAATATCGATGGGATAGAGAGGATAAGGTTCATGACCTCACACCCAAAGGATTTTTCCAGAGAGCTGGCTGAGGCTTATTTAACACTTGACAAGCTTTCGCCTCACCTGCATCTGCCTGTCCAATCTGGGAGCAACAAAATACTAAGGAGTATGAACAGAAACTATACCAGGGAGGACTACCTTGAGAAAATATCCTGGATAAAGGAGTTAATCCCTGGCATAGCATTAACGACTGATCTCATAGTAGGTTTTCCAGGGGAGACTGATGAGGACTTTATGGACACGGTAAGGCTTTGCCAGGAGGTCGGGTTTGACTCAGCATATACATTCCTGTATTCCATTAGAGAGGGTACCAGTGCGGCAGCTATGGAGGATCAGGTGCCAGATGAAATCAAACATGAGCGTTTCCAAAGACTACTTGATGCACTTCATCCAATTGGACTTGAGTTAAATAAAAAGCTAATTGGCACGGTACAGAGAGTCCTGGTCGAGGAAGTCAGTAAGAACGACGAAACAGTACTAAGCGGAAGAACAGAAGGTGGCAAGCTCGTCCATTTCAAAGGCAGTAAGGAACTTATTGGAAGGCTTGTAAGCATAGACATCAGGGAAGCAAAGACCTTTACTCTTGAGGGAGTTCTGGTTTAGAGGGAGGATAAAATGAGTCAACTGACCCCTATGATGCAGCAGTATATGTCCATGAAAAATCAATACAAGGATTCTCTTCTTTTTTTCAGAATGGGCGACTTTTATGAGATGTTCTTTGAGGATGCTAAAATTGCCTCCAGGGAGCTTGAGATCGCACTCACAGGTAGAGATTGCGGCTTGGATGAAAAGGCACCGATGTGCGGTGTTCCGCACCACGTAGCTGAGGTCTATATTTCAAGACTTGTAGACAAGGGCTATAAGGTTGCCGTATGTGAGCAAATGGAGGACCCAGCTCTTGCAAAGGGATTGGTAAAGAGACAGGTAACAAGGATAGTTACTCCGGGTACCATAATCGATCCCAATGCTCTTGATGAGAAGACAAATAATTTTCTTGCATCTGTCTATTTTGATGATTACGGAGCAGGTATCTCCTATGTAGATAATTCAACTGGCGAGATGTTTACGACTGAATTTATAGGTGAAGCAGAGAACAGCTCAAGATTCCTTTTAGATGAGCTTGGAAAGATAATGCCTTCCGAAATAGTATG
>DAIPJA010000195.1:0-3771 GCA_036770525.1 Gudongella sp.
GGTCGAGGTAATTGAGTTTTTCGAGGAAATGATTGAGGATGGCAGTGTGTTATACCAAGGAAGTGAGATAGATGCAGGGACATATACATGCAATCTGTATCTTCTTGAAATGGAAGGCGAGTATTTACTATTTGAAATAATCCTTAAATCGAACAAATACGACAACATGGAGGTCAGACTTGAGGTCAGCAGACAAATGCAATGGGTTCTCATTGATTGAGGTAGTTATAGGCTTGGGACTGGTGTCAATCGTAGTTTCCAGCCTGCTTTCGGTTATTCAGCTTTCAACGTTCATCACAAGGAGAGTAGAGGGTAAGGATAGGATCGCCATTTCAGCTCTATATTCACTTGAATACATAAAGGATGAGATCAAAAGAGCGGATGAAGTTTTTCCAGTAGGCGCATGCGAGGGTCTTACTGAGAAATATCCAGATAATTTTGGTTTCATACTCATGGAAGTTGTGAAGGACAACTCAGGTACTAAGTATAATTACAAAACCTATTACTTAGGTGAGGGTACCATTAAAAGGATTGCGGTCAATAATAGTGTTAGAAAGCTCCCGTTATATACAAGATTTGCCGGGCATAATGTAGTTGCCGAGGATGTTGTATCTATCAATGGTACGTGTCTTGACACTGATAACCAGCTTATCAAGATACATATTGAGCTTCAGGGGGATGATAGTAAAAGCGTCTACAGGACAGCAGCTCTTGTAAAGGGGCGTGTTGTCCAATGAAGCTTATCAATAGAGAAGGCTCTGTAATGATAATGTCCATTATTGCTATGGCGATAGTCTTTATGATGGCGACCTATTGCCTGTATATGACGACCTTCCAAAATCATCTCTCATCAACCCTTGACCAGAGGATCCGGGATCGTCATGTAGTAGAAAATGACATAAACAAGGTATTATATAGCTCAGGAGAAGGTGAGCTTATTGATAGCTTGAAGTGGTGTATAATCGATGCAATAGGCCAACCAGGAAAGGTATTCTCTTTGACGTCAGAGGACCTTGGGAGCAGTGCTGGTTTGATAGGAAAGGTCTTGTATAAAAGCGGTCAGCTATCGATAGATCTTGTGTATCCGGAAGATAAATTCAATGAAACGCCAAAAGTGTCGATACAGGGATCAGTTTTGAATCCGCTTTACAATGAGGGGGAGCCTTTGGTTTCTCCATCTGTACTAGATGAAGCTGGTCTTGAACAGCTAAACAGCAGCCTAGAGCTTCTACCTGGATTGGCTGAGGAGGATGAGCTGCCTGACAACAGGATGCTGATCCTTGAGGAAGGATCCATAGATATGACGCTGAAAAAATCTGGATATAATGATTATAAGGCTTCGGTAATCTGTGACGGGTTTCCAACGGAGTATTGGTCTATCCAGCCCAAGTATGCAATAATCCAGTTATCAAAGCGTGAGATATATGACACAATAACCTTGAGAATTGAAGCAAATAACAACATTACTGGTGTGAAGGGGATTATCTATGTTGAGGGAGATGTAATTGTAGAATCAAACTTTAAATTATATGGTATCATGATTATAAGAGGAGGTAGCCTGACTGTAGCTGACGGAGCAAGTCTTGTCGTAAACGGGAAGCTGGTCTCTGATCGGGACCTTGATACTAAAGGAGTTCAGACCTTCAAGGCATTAGAGATTGTTGCTCAGGTTGGGATCCATCTTCCCGGCTTTTATAAACCTGTGATACAATATATTAAAGTATATTGATGGAGAAATCATATGAAAAATATCGTACTGATAGGAATGAGTGGAGTGGGGAAGTCTGTGAAGGGAAGATTTCTGGCGAAGAATATGGGCTGGAGGTTTCTGGATACAGACAGGATGATTTCTGATGAATTGGGTATGACTATAGAGGAGATATTTGAGAAGCATGGTGAACCTTTTTTTCGGGAGAAGGAGAAGAATGTCCTGAGGCTTGCAATGGAAGGTGAAAATACTGTCGTATCCGCAGGCGGCGGAATAATCCTTGACCCTGATAATGTCAAGCTGATCAAGGAAAAGGGCGTTGTATTTTTTCTACATGGCTCAATTGATTCTATAGCATCAAACATCGAAAGCAGCAATATTGCAAGACCCCTTCTTTCCGGTGATGGGGAGCTTCGTGACAGGATAGAAAAGCTCTATAGGAGCAGAGAGGCTCTTTATTACTCCTCCTGTCATATGGCGATCCATGTGGATGGTATGACCAGGAGAGAATTCTCACGAAAAATCAAGGATAGCTACCGCAACTTTTAACTTGTTAGGATATGGCAATACTGATATAATGTTGTTATTAGGGGTATTGCGGTCGTTGCAATGCGTTTTGATATGAACAGGAGGGAATAGCTTGATACAAGCAGGGGAATTTAGAAAGGGTATAACCTTCGTCATGGACGGGGATGTTTGGCAAATAATCGATTTTCAGCATGTTAAGCCTGGCAAGGGCGCAGCCTTTGTAAGAGCTAAGATCAGAAACGTACTTTCAGGAGGAGCAAAGGAAATCACCTTCAATCCAACTGAAAGGTTTGAGAAGGCTGTAATTGAAACTAAGGAAATGCAATATCTGTATTCAGATGGAGAGCTTTACCATTTCATGGATACCGGCACCTGTGAGCAGCTTCCATTGTCCTACGAGTCAGTGGAGGATGCTATCAAGTACCTTAGAGAAAACGATACAGCTGTTATCAGATTCTTCCAGGGCAAGGCTTTTGAAGTACAGGCACCAAACTTTGTCGAGCTGGAGGTAACTGAGACTGAGCCCGGAGTAAAGGGCGACACCGCTCAGGGAGCAACAAAGCAAGCAATAGTTGAAACTGGCGTTTCCATCAGTGTTCCGTTGTTTGTGAACATTGGAGACAGAATAAAAATCGACACACGAACCGGAGAATATCTGTCCAGAGTTTAGTCACTGGAGGAATCTCCCGCCTCGTTGATCGCCTTTGAGTGCTTTCTGCAAAGTGCAGAAGGCTCCATTGAGAACTTTATAAGGAGGGGTAATATGGAATACTTATTTCAGAAGGTAGCATACCTGAAGGGCCTGGCTGATGGGCTGGGTATCGACGAATCCACTAAGGAGGGCAAGCTTCTCCTGACTATCGTCGAAACGCTGGAAGAGTTCGCAGAGGTAATGGAGGAGATCGTTGAGGATCAAATCGATCTTGAAGAGTACGTTAACTTCATCGACGAAGACCTTGCTGACGTAGAGGATGATATCTACGGCGACGAAGAGGACTATGAGTTTGATGACGACGACTTTGAGTTTGACGATTACACTGACTGCTGTGACGACGAAGGCTGCGGCTGTCACAAGGGATTTGGGATCGACGAATATTTCGAGGACGAAGACGAAGAAGACGAAGAATAACAACAACTGGCCTAAAGCTTAGCTTTAGGCCTTTCTCTTGCAGATAGCCCATATTGTAATGAGGGCCCTGCTTTGGTATAATACCTGTATAATGATCGAAGGGGTGTTATCATGACTGAAAAGATCCATATGGAGGATATAGAGAACGGGAGTATAAAGATTTCCAATGAAGTACTGGCTGCTATCGCAGGGATGGCATCAAGTCAGGTGGAAGGCGTCGTAGGCATGAGTGGTAATCTTGCTGGGGGAATCACTGAGCTGTTAGGCAAAAAGAACCCTACAAAGGGCATCAAGGTCGAGGTGAAGGAGAATGAGGTTTTCCTTGAGCTGCACCTTATGCTTTGCTTTGGCTCAAAATTGAATGAGGTTGGCCTTGAGGTACAGAAAAAGGTAAAGGAAGCCATTG
>DAIPJA010000196.1:0-3758 GCA_036770525.1 Gudongella sp.
CGGTATTTGTAAAGGATATGAACGACTTTGGCAAGATCAACGAGGTGTATGCTGAGTTCTTCGCAAACCACAAACCTGCAAGGAGCCTTGTGGAGGTAGCCAGACTTCCAAAGGATGGAGTAATAGAAATTGAGGCAGTTGCCGCTATTGCATAATGTAAAAATCACTTGAGAGCTTCGTCTCAAGTGATTTTTTTTAGAAACGTATTGTTGAAGGAGTTCTTCTCCTGGATTTTTTTCTCGATTTCCTCCTGCTTAATGCATAAGCTCTCACAAGTATCAATAGAGCAAATACAAAAAGATACCATTTGCTAAGAAGTTTGTAATGGAGCTTAGTCATAGGATCAATCTCCACATCCGATGTGGCTATTACATTTCCTCCGCCTATGACCTTCCCATTTAAAACATAATCTACCGTACCAATTATTTGTCCCTTCTCAACAGGCGCTCTTAGATCCTCAATGGGATTTATCTTCTTTTCGACCATAAAAGCATCACTGCCTGATATTGGGTAAATGACATCTCTGTCAAGTATACCTGCAACAAATGGGATAACGCCTTGTGAAACAGGAATGTTGTCAATATACTCGTTTAAATTGGCTATAGCTTTATTCTGGAAATTCGAGAATCCGTAGTTCAATAGCTTATGTGTATCTGAATAACTTCCATTTCCTTCCGCTTTAAGTACAGCAGCTACAAGCCTCTGATCGTTTCTTTCAGCATAAGATACAAGACAGTTCATTGCCTCAGAGGTGTAACCGGTCTTTATTCCGGAAGCACCTTCATATTTTGCATTCACAAGCACACCATTAACATCAATTTTCTCTGTACTGTAAAGGAGCTTATTAGTTAACTTAATATATCTTGTTTCGGTCTTCTTATTTGTAGGGGGTATCTCGTATGTAACAGTACTCACTATGCTTCTTATAGTTTCAAGCTCCATAGCTCTTCTGCCTATCATCGCCAGATCATGAGCTGTTGAAACATGTTCATCATTATGAAGACCGTTCGGGTTTACGAAATTTGTATCGGTCGCGCCCAACTCTCTTGCCCTTTCGTTCATCATTCTCACGAAATTATCCACGCTTCCTCCAATATGCTTTGCAATTGCAAGGGCAGCATCATTTGCAGATGGCAGCATCATTGCATAAAGCAGCTGTTCAAGTGTAAGCTGTTCGCCAGGCTCGAGCGCTATATGGCTTCCTTTAGTAAGGCTTACGACCTCCTGGTCTACCGTTACTATATCCTGAAGATTTCCCTTTTCTATTGCAAGAATAGCCGTCATCATCTTTGTTGTACTTGCGGGATATAGCTTCATACTGCTATTATTATCATATAAGATCTCTCCTGTATCGAAATCTATGAGTATCGAACTGGGAGCGGAAAGGCTTATATTTTCAGCAAATACTGTATATGTATTAAGGAGAGATGCCAATACTAAAATCATGATCACAAGTTTCTTCATTATGTACACCACCGTTGAATTTTATTTTTACAATTATAGATTATATCAGATTTTATATAAAAACTTAACGGTGATAAGATAAATAATTCATTATTACATCAGAAATCACAAAAGGGTTTGACAGGAGGATGAATATGGATTTCTTTACAAAGAAGGAGCAAATAGCTATACTGAGTATAGCCATCATTTTGTTGGCTTATTTCGGAATTGGAGGGTATATAAGAAAAAACCAGCCAACACAGCCACTGGCTTTGATACAGTCTGAAACATCTGTTAAAAATGATGAAGTAGAAGAAACTGAGGAGCCTTCGCTCATAATGGTTCATATCAGCGGTCAGGTGTATTACCCCGGGATATATGAGCTAATAAGCGGCGACCGTGTAAAGGATGCAGTTGATCTCGCAGGCGGCTTGACAAAGTCAGCTGATATTGACCGTATAAATCTTGCGAAAAAAGTTAAAGATGAGGATAAGATATATATCCCAGCAATCGGAGAGGCAGTTTCCCAGAACATAGAAGACATAAACACAGGAAGCGATAATGGCCTGATAAACATTAATACCTGCAGCAAGGAGGATCTCGACAGCCTGCCTGGAATTGGATCGGTCATAGCCGACAGGATAATTGAGTACAGGAAAAGTAGTAGATTTGAGAGTATAGATGATATCAGGAATGTATCAGGTATTGGAGATGCTAAATTCAATGATATAAAGGACCTGATTACAGTTGACTAGGAGGAGCAAATATGGAAGAAATAAGATTGACCCAGTTGACGAAAAGCTCTGGGTGAGCGGCCAAAATCGGACCCGATATACTTGCACAGGTCCTGTGCAATCTACCAAAGACAAATGATGAGAACCTGTTGGTTGGAATCGACACCTCCGACGATGCAGCAGTATATAGAATCAACGATGGCTTGGCTATGATACAAACCCTGGACTTTTTTACTCCAGTGGTCGATGATCCATATACCTTTGGACTAATAGCAGCTGCGAACTCCCTTAGTGATGTTTATGCGATGGGGGGAGAACCCAGGCTGGCACTTAATATTGTTTGCTTTCCTGATTGTTTGGAGCCTTCAGTGCTTTCTGAGATACTCCGTGGCGGATATGATAAGGTAATAGAGTCAGGGGCTATACTTGTCGGGGGACATTCTGTTTCAGATGATGAACCAAAATATGGACTATCGGTTACAGGCTTTGTACATCCTGAAAGCATCAAGAAAAACAGTTCATCCAGGCCAGGAGATGTTCTTGTGCTTACCAAACCCCTGGGACTAGGAATAATAAACACAGCAATTAAGGGTGAGTTAGCAAGCGAGGAAGCCTATGATAAAGCCGTCAAAGTAATGACAACTCTCAATAGAGAAGGAATGAAAGCCTTCGAAGGCCTCAGCGAAGTAAACAGCGTAACTGACATAACAGGCTTTGGGCTGCTGGGTCATTGCCTTGAAATGTCTGAGGGAAGCAATACGACAATAATTATTGAATCGAAAAAGGTGCCTTATATTGAAGAAGCCAGAGATTATGCACAGATGGGATTGATACCTGCCGGAGCATACAACAATAGAAGTCACATAGGCAGCAAGGTCGAGGTGGCTGATAGTGTTCCCAAGTATCTTGAGGATATCATGTTTGATCCCCAGACCTCTGGAGGATTGCTTATTTCAGCTTCGCCAAAAACCGCTGAGATCATTATGGATAATTTGAAGGATTCAGAAATTCCCCATGGGATAATCGGGAGAGTAGAAAATTTTACCGGAATACATCTTAAAGTAGAATAGAGAAGGGGTGACTGACAATTGGAAACCAATTTATATGCATTGATTCCCAAGGTCGACGAGATACTCGAATATGAAAGAATCAAGGAGTACCTGAACTCCTGCCCTCGGACTGTTGTCCTTGAAGCCGTCAGAGAGGAAGCTGATGAGCTGAGAGAAGGTATAAAAAATGGTGAAAACAGGTCCTGGATTGAGGAACAGCTTGACAAACTTGAATCATCTATTTCCTCAAAAATTGAAATGAAACTGCACTACAGCTTAAGAACAGTTGTTAATGCCACAGGTGTGGTAATCCATACAAACCTTGGCAGATCACTTATCGATAGACAAATAATGGAGCAGGTTTTTAGGACCGCAATATCATATTCCAACCTGGAATATGACCTAGACAAAGGCACCAGAGGTTCAAGGTATGATCATCTTGAACAGATTGCCGCCAAAACTGTTGGTGGAGAAGCTGCCCTGGTTGTCAACAACAATGCAGCTGCAGTCATGCTTGTTCTTTCGACTATGG
>DAIPJA010000197.1:0-3712 GCA_036770525.1 Gudongella sp.
TTCACCTTGAGTTACATAAGCAGCTGTTATAAGAGCAACTATTGCCAAGACTCCCTCGATAAGCATTGCACCGTAACCAATTATCTTAGTGTCTTTTTCATTGTCAAGCTGCTTGGAGGTCGTACCTGATCCTACAAGTGAGTGGAAACCGGAAATAGCACCGCAAGCAACAATAACAAACAGCATCGGGAACATCCACTGGCCATTTACATTGAAAGCTGTAACAGGAGCAAGCTGGATCTCAGGTCTGAAAATTACTATACCGACAACAGCCCCAGCAATCATAGCATATAGAAGGAAAGAGTTCAAATAGTCTCTTGGTTGTAGCAAAATCCAAACAGGAGCTGTGGATGCTATAAAAATGTAGACCATAAGAATAATAATCCAAGCGTTAAGGCTTAGTGATAATGGGAGCACATTCCCTAACCAAACCATTGTGAATAGCAAAATTACTCCTATAATTGTTCCAACAGTCAAGTTCATTCCTTTTCTGTATACTGCATAACCAAAAGCAACTGCAAGAGCTATAAACATCAAAGATGTTGAAGCTGCGGCAGGTACAGATACAAAGGTGTTTGCAACGATATTAGTGAAGGCTGCAACTACAAGCAATAGTGTTAGCCATGCAAAAAGTGAGAACAGTTGCATTCCTCTGTGTCCCATATTGGCATTAATAACTTCACCGATTGACTTACCCTTGTGTCTTACGGATGCAAACAGTGATCCAAAGTCGTGCACGCCTCCGAAGAATATACTACCAATGATGATCCACAATAAAACAGGTACCCAGCCAAAAATTGCTGCCTGGATCGGTCCGTTGATCGGTCCTGCTCCTGCGATAGATGCAAAGTGGTGTCCTAAAAGCACCGCGGGTTTAGCGGGAACATAGTCAACACCATCATTTATCTCATGAGCAGGGGTTTTACGGCTCGGGTCAATACCCCATTGCTTGGCGAGCCATGAACCGTATGTAGCATAAGCTGCAATAAAAACTAAAATTCCAATAACGATTAACCAAAGTGCGTTCATAGATTCCCCTCCTTATGATTTTGGAAATAGAAAGTCACGATATTTTGTATACCTGTTCGACCTCCTTTCCCTTTTTATTTGATATCACAATTCCGTCCTTCAGGGATACTATCAGAAGCCTGACGTCCACCCATCCCCTCAGACCGAATGAAAATCCTTTGTGAAACTTAAATTTTATTACATCATCAACGATTTCGTCACTTAGGATCTTAATTGAATCATCGATTACTAAAACTCCTGTTACAATGCTGGACATGTGCTCAGGATGAGGATCTACTATATGATCGATTGAATCTATGATACATCCAATAAACTCACTAAGCTTTGATGCGTCGAGATTGTCAATTTTATTCACCAGTATATGTTCGTTGTTTTCTATACCAAAGATCTTAGCTTTTTTCGTGAGTAAATACCTTTCAGTCGTCATGTAAAACCGCCCATACAAATCTAGTTCCAGATTATTTATTTTGTGATCCCTATATAAGTCAAAACTGCTTCTTAGCTTATTTTCAAGATTTTCAAGATACTGCGCGTAATCCATGCCCGTCCTCGCTTTTTACATTAGTAAAAGATATTCAGCCTGTAGATGTTTACAGCTTTATTGTACTACTACTAAATTCTTGTGTCAATGACTTAAGTCCAAAATATCGGGCAGTATCTATATAATGAAACCCTATGAATAAAGCCATTTATTGCACTTTACATATTGCAAATGTTAAATTTTTGTCTTTCTTGATCGTCTAAAAATATTGCCGATTACACATCTTATAAAAAGAAATCAGTATTACCAATACTCCTATACTACATAGTTAAATAGTCTCAATACCTCGATATAATCCTTTGAATTGAAACAGATAGTATGCTCATCTATTCTTTCTACTCCAGGATAGTGTGACTTGCTATAGGCATCCTTATGGTTCTTATATCTGATCGATACATTGAATTCCTCAGGTAATTGAAGTTTATACCTTGTAAGGTCTCCAGTAAGTGCTTCCTTGACTCCCTCTTTAATCATGTCAATTGCAAGCTCTGGGTGTATATTTATTGTCGAATTCCCTCTTCCTTCCTTGACGGCTACTGTCTTTATTCCTGGAACAACCGATTCTGCTTCTTTGCAAAGTCCTTGATCTCCTGACAAAAATACAATCGGGACATTGTGATAAGCTGCTATGTAAGAATGAATGAGAAATTCACTTGCAACTCTCCCATTTATAAGGATTTTATCCAACATTGTGTTCATTGTATGGGACAGTGGGTTTGTGTCAGTTCCTGCAGCTGAATGATATCCTATGTAAATCAAGGCTGAGAAAGTTGAGTCCAGCTCCTGCACCATTGAATAAAGACCTCCAGCCCAACTTCTAACCAATTTAGTGTTTAGCGGGAGAACAGAATGGTCAATATTCCTGCCGCTGTCATGAGCGTCCTTGATGATTATCTCTTTGGCACCAGCCTCATTGGCTCCGATACAAGCTCCCTCTACCTCCCTTGTCATCTGCCTTGCATAGGCCTGATAGGAGCTTTTGTCCTTCTCTGTCTCATCCCAGGTGGTACACCCTGTCACACCCTCAATATCTGCACTTATAAATACCTTCATATGTATCCCTCCCAAATATTTTATTATTGTCCTTAAATACAATATACCATATTAAACTCGTTTATTGCATCTCACTTGAATATTCTGCCTTATTGATAATATTTATCATTTACATAGGGCCTGTTATATGCTATAA
Organism: Gudongella sp.; assembly: GCA_036770525.1. Classification (GTDB taxonomy): domain Bacteria; phylum Bacillota; class Clostridia; order Tissierellales; family Tissierellaceae; genus Gudongella. Next base: position 2,760 of record DAIPJA010000197.1, read on the forward strand.
TCACTATGGCTCTAAAATTATCGCGGCAAATATTTTATGGAGTTGATAATTAATGGCTAAAATGATGGGTCCAAGATTTAAACTGAGCAGAAGACTTGGTCTGAATGTGGTTGGACATCCCAAGGCTATGGACAGGGCAAGGAAAGGAACTTCCCGAGCTGACAAGAAGCTGTCTGAATACGGCCAACAGTTGTTGGAAAAACAACGGCTGAGGGCATACTATGGAGTTATGGAGAAACAATTTGCGAAATATGTTGAAAAGGCCAAAAAGAGCAAGGATCAGACCGGGCCTGCTCTAATCAGGATTCTTGAATCAAGGCTCGATAACCTTGTTTACAGGATCGGCTTCGCATCATCGATCAGACAGGCAAGACAGATGGTCGTTCATGGACATGTTCTAGTTAACGGAAAAAAGATAGATATACCTTCATATCTATGTACCCCTGGTGATACTTTGGAATTAAGGGAAAAATCTAAATCAGTGGAGCTTTTCAAGGAAAATTTTGAAAATGCATTTCTCAGCTCCCTTCCCTATATCACAAAGGACCAGGATAGGATGTCTGGAACTTTTTTAAGATTTCCGGAAAGGGAAGAGGTCCCAATTGAAATTCAGGACCAGTTGATAGTTGAATATTACTCTTGATCAAAATGGGAGCTTCCGCTCCCATTTTTACTATTCTTCAAGCTCAGCCAGCTGTCTGGCCACTAAGTAATGAAGAATCCTATAGTCCATTAAAGACAGCACCATGAACAACAGCGGCATACCTGACAGAATCACTATATCAGGAACCTTACCCTGGATATTGTAGATGATTAATCCAGTAGGCCCCAGTAACAATGCTGTTACTCCCATCCCAATCAGGACATTGATGTTTTGCTTCATAGCCTGCTGAGGATTTGTCCACTCTCTCATAGGCCTTAGTATATCTATCGTCATTCCCAGCATTGTCATC
>DAIPJA010000011.1:0-20785 GCA_036770525.1 Gudongella sp.
TGTACTCAGACCTGGCAGCCCTTTATGAAAGAGCCGGAATGATCCACGAGGTTGAGGGATCTGTAACGCTTATTCCAATACTTACGATGCCAAATGACGATATAACGCACCCGATCCCTGACCTTACAGGCTATATTACCGAGGGACAGGTTGTACTTGCAAGAGAGCTCTACCAAAAGGGAGTATATCCTCCAATAAACGTGCTGCCGTCGCTATCCCGTCTTATGAAGGACGGTATTGGAGAGGGCTTTACAAGGGAGGACCATCCTGAGGTATCGAACCAGCTGTTCTCAGCCTATTCAAAGGTTCAAGAGGTAAGAGCACTGGCTCAGATAGTCGGTGAGGAGGATCTCTCTGACAAGGATAAGAAGTATATGAGGTTTGGAGATGCTTTTGAGAAGAGATTCGTTACCCAAAGCTTCAATGAGAACAGAGATATGAACGACACGCTGAATTTGTGCTGGGATCTTCTAAAGCTTCTGCCAAGAGAAGAGCTAGACCGTCTGAAGCCGGAAATGATCGAAAAGTATATGAAATAGGGTGAGGCAATGGCAGTTTATAAAATAACTCCAACAAAAGCCAACTTGATAAAGTCAAAGAACTCCCTTAAGTTTGCGAAGAAGGGCTTTGAACTGCTGGACAAGAAGAGAACTGTCCTTATAAGGGAAATGATGTCTCTGATCGATTCGGCAAGCAGCCTTCAGGAGAGGATCGATAAAACCTTTGCTGAAGCCTATGATGCTCTCAAGCTTGCAAATATAACCATGGGCTCAGAATCCGTAGAGGAGATAGCACAGTCCATTGAGAAGGAATCAGACTTTCAGATACTTTTCAAGTCTGTAATGGGTGTCGAGGTCCCGATGATCAAAAGGGAAGAGAAACCATTTACCACTGAGTATGGCTTTTTCAGAACCAACTCAGCCTTCGACAAGGCAGTTTTAAGCTTTATACAGGTAAGAGGACTCATTTATGAGCTTGCAGAGGTCGAGAATTCTGTTTACAAACTGGCTATGGAGATAAAAAAGACTCAGAAGAGGGCCAACGCCCTGGATAAGATACAGATACCTCGTTATGAATCAACCATCAAGTACATCGATGAGGTACTTCAGGAGAAGGAGAGAGAGGACTTTTTCCGACTCAAGAGGGTCAAGAGCAAAACAAAAAAGAAGAAATAACAGAAATGCCGGAGGATCATTCCTCCGGCAAATTTTATTTATGCTCCTTTAACAGTGTATCCTTTATATCCCAAAGATCCTGTGAAAGGTCTACGAAATACTCATGCGGCCTTTCGAACCGCTTGACCTCATCCCAGAGCGTATCTATCTCTGCTTTGCATATATCCCTGATCTTAGTAACATGAGGGCTCTCATATACACATTGGCCGTCCTTAAATAGCTGAACGAGAAGCGGTTTGGCATAGAAGTCCGTCAAGGTCGTTCTTTTCCAGGTGAACAATGGGTGGAAGATCTCATATGGGCCTGATTCGTCTATTTTCTCATCATGAAGGGTGATAACATCTGCTATTGCCTTCTTATCTGAATTTCTATAAAGCCTGTATACCTGCTTAAAGCCTGGAGTGGTTATTTTCTCAACATTGTTGCTTATCTTGATCTTTGGAGTTACCACACCGTTATCCTCAACTGCAACCAGCTTGTAGACTCCACCGAAAATAGGTTCTGATTTTGCAGTTATAAGCCTTTCTCCAACTCCGAAGCTGTCCACTTGGGCACCCTGAGTTATAAGGTCCTTTATGACGAATTCATCCAGGCTGCTGGATGCCATAATCTTTACATCTTGATATCCCGCATCGTCAAGCATCTTTCTTGCTTTCTTCGATAGATAAGCTATATCTCCGCTGTCTATCCTTATTGCCTTGGGTCTGAAGCCTCTTGGCACAACCTCTTCATCAAACACCTTGATGGCATTTGGGATGCCCTTGCCAAGTGTGTTGTAGGTATCTACCAATAGGGTGCAGCTGTCAGGATAGATCCTTGCATAAGCTCTGAAGGCCTCTAATTCTGTCGGGAACATCTGGACCCAGCTGTGCGCCATAGTGCCCATGGCGGGAATGTCATAGTCGCGGTCTACGATAGTGTTTGCCGTTCCGATACAGCCTCCGATATAGGCTGCTCTGGCTCCCAGGATCGCTCCTTCATAGCCCTGAGCTCTTCTGGAACCGAACTCGATGACTGCTCTCCCGTCTGCTGCTCTAACGATCCTGTTTGCCTTTGTGGCTATCAGGGATTGATGGTTGATAGTAAGCAGTATCATGGTCTCGACCAACTGCGCCTGGACAACCGGACCTCTTACTATTACTATCGGCTCCTTTGGAAATATTGGAGTTCCCTCAGGTATTGCCCACACGTCGCAGGAAAAAGTGAAGTCTCTCAGGTAGTTTATGAACTTTTCTCCAAAAATACCCTTACTTTTGAAATATTTAAGATCATCTTCATCAAATTTCAGATTCCTGAGGTATTCTATAAGCTGTTCAACTCCAGCCATAATGGCGAAGCCGCCGTCGTCAGGGATGGATCTGAAGAACATGTCAAAATAACCAATTTTTTCCTCCATGTCGTTTTCCAAATAACCATTGGCCATGGTAAATTCGTAGAAGTCGGCTAGCATAGTCAGATTCCGTTTATCCGCCCAATCTAATTTGTTCATCACGAGTCTCCTTTAGATATATTAATATCATTATAGACTTGTAGAACTGGAAATTCAAGGATATCGATATTTTAAAAATATATAAGAGGGATTATCCATCAACTACCTGAACGATCCCTCTTTATAAATAGAACTTACGATAACTGCTCCAACGAGAACTTTTTGGTTCAATCACTTTATCCAATCTACTCTCCTTAATTTAGATTACAGAGGATTAAACTCTAATCTTATAACCTAATAAGTTTATTTAGTTGTGTTTCTTCTTCAGGCTTTTAACCTGAGTACTACATTTTACTTATACTACAAGCTACTCTTACTAAACTTACTACTTGTGTTACAAGTGGTTCATCTTTCAAAGCCGCTGCTCGCACTACAAGTGTTTCTTTCCTGTACGTCCGTACAGGTACTTCCATAACGCAACTGCTTTTCCTTCTTTACTACATTACCTGCGTTCAATCCAAACAACTGTTATCTTGAAACCTGTGAATCAGTAACTTTGAATATAGGAGCAGCAAGCTAATTAAAACTCTTTACATCTTAAACAAGTTTCACTACTTTATCTATCTTCGCAACTTTACTATTCAGAGTTTCCTAATCACAATCGATTTCGGAATCCTGCATTGGTGATGCTATAAAAATAGGTGAAGCATTTTTCCAATCTCTCGATTGAATTTGAATCAAAAGCCTCAATATTCGATGAAGCGAGTTCAGACTTTTTCAAGGCCTGATTTTTCAACGCCGAGTATTGATTGGTCGTTTTGTTGGATGCAGTTATCAAAGTCCTATAAAACCATTATACAAATCATCGCTTCTATGAAGCATTGAATTAATATAATGATTTGTATGTATATTATACCCACATATTTTTTTCTAAACAGATTAAACAGAAAAAATTATGTTAACTAATTTTAATATATTTTAAAGTTAAATGGTGAAGAAAGCATTAGGCGATAGGTGGTAGTAGGGGCAGACGACCCTGTCTGCCCGAAAAAAAGATCCTTCATTTGCGTTCAGGATGACTCATTTCCTATCATTCTGAGGCTTGCCGAAGAATCTTATGTTTATCCTTTGCTAATAGCTAATAGCGAGAAGCTAACAACTACCTACTACCTACTAACAACTGTTTTTTTGGTTATTAGCTCATCTTCACTGTGAATTGTGAATCAGCAATTTCTCTCCCTTTTTCGTCACAGAGAGCATTTTGATAGGGGTTGTACTGCAGCTTGAGACATGGCAGCCTGCACACTTGCTTTCGCAGGTCGGGGAGCCCAGATCCTCTGAAAGATAACCCATCCTTATCAGCTGCCTTAACATATCGTCAAGGACTTCCTCAGATATTTTTAGATTATGTGCAATCAGAGGCTTGGAGTAAACCTTGACCTCCTTGATTTCCATTAGTACTTCCTTAAGCATCTGGATCCCTCCTTAAAAGCCCAGCATACTGCCTACCTGGTATACCACAACACTAAAAACCCATCCCAGGATAAATGGGTAAACAGCCATAAAAGCTGCCCACTTCCAGGAGTTGGTCTCCTTCTTCACGGTTGCGATAACAGCAGCACACGGTGTGTAAAGCAATGTCATAACAAGGAATGATACGGCTGAGAGTGGAGTAAAGGCTGACTGGATAGCTGTTATAAGCTCTGTTCCCTCGCTGACTCCAGCATAAACCATCCCAAGTATTGCAACTACTGCCTCCTTTGCGGCAATTCCAGCGAAAAGACTGACTGATGCCTGCCAGTTGCCGTAGCCTGCCGGTGTAAACAGAGGTGCTATAAACTGACCTATCCTGCCAAGGATACTATCCTGTGAATAGGGTTCAACACCAACCGGCAGCACTGAAAGTATCCACAAGAGTGATACTACTGCAAAAATAACTGTTCCAGCTCTTTTTATAAAGTCCCATACCTTCTCCCACATATCTCTAAGAACACTGGATGCTTGCGGAAGACGATAGGGAGGAAGCTCCATGATAAAGTGTGAGGATTCTCCCTTGAACAAGGTCTTGCTGAAAATTTTACCCATCAACAGGGCGACTGCGATCCCCAATGCATAGATAATGAAAAGCACCAGGCCCCCATTATTTGGGAAGAAGGCAGCTATAAATACAAGATATATTGGCAGTCTTGCCCCGCATGACATAAAGGGGTTTATTAGTATTGCGATCATCCTGTCACGTTTGTTTTCAAGGGTTCTTGTTGACATAACTCCTGGCACGTTGCAGCCAAAGCCGATTATCATTGAGATAAAGGTCTTTCCGTGGAGTCCCACCGCTCTCATAATACCGTCCATTATATAGGCTGCTCTTGCCATATAGCCTGTATCTTCGAGAATTGCAAGGAAGAAATAAAGCACCATAATAAGCGGTACAAACACGAGAACTGATCCGACCCCTCCTATGAAGCCCTCGATTATAAAAGATACAAGCCATTCAGGTGAGTTAATCGAAATCAGCAATGAGCTGAGGCCTTCGCCTATCATACCTACAAAGGACTCGACGTATCCTCCTAAAAAGTCTGATCCGATAACGAAGGTCAGCTGGAATACAATGTACATGATCAACCCGAATATCGGAAGGCCAAAAAGTCTGCTTGTAAGCACCTTATCAATCTTATCCGTTGTCGTAACGATCTCATTTTCCGGCCGCTTAACGCTTGCTCTTACGATTTTGTTTATGTAGCTGTATCTGCTGTCGATGATATCCAGCTCAAGATCAGTATCATCCCCTGATATGCTTGATATGAACTCCTGAGCTTTTTTATTATCTGAGATAAGCCTTTTTATTTCAGAATCACCTTCGAGGGCCTTTAAGGCGATCCACCTTGAAGGATACTGGTATTCCCTGTCATTAATTATTTCAGATAGCTTCATGATTTTTTCATCAAGCTCGTTACCATAGACGATATCGCTTGGCTTGCGACCTGTGCTAATAGCATTGACCACCTCATCAAGAAGCTGGTTTACACCCTTCTTCCTGGCAGCGACTGTTGGAACAACAGGTACTCCAAGGGATCTCGAAAGGTTCTCGATAGAAATATCTATTTGCTTCATGCTGGCTTCATCCATCATATTTAGGGCGATGACTACATTTGCACCCATCTCCATAAGCTGAGTAGTGAGGTATAGATTTCTGTCGATATTTGTAGCATCCACTACATTTATCACTACATCCGGCTGTCCCTTCACGACAAAATCCCGGGCAACCAGCTCGTCGTCCGAATAGGCTCCAAGGCTGTAAGTGCCTGGAAGGTCTACGACATTATAAATAGCTCCCTTATGCTTTAGGGAGCCTTCTTTTTTCTCCACTGTAACACCTGGCCAGTTTCCAACATGCTGGTTCGAGCCAGTCAGTGCATTGAACAATGTGGTCTTCCCGCTATTGGGATTACCCACCAAAGCAATTGTGTACATCGATCCACGTCCCTTCTTTATTGATAACTATTATCAATAAAAATCAAAAAAATTATTCAGAATCTACAATAATATGCTGAGCAAGACCTCTTCCTATGGCAAGCTTATTCCCTGAAAGAGACACAATAACAGGACCAAAGTCGTTCTTAACAACCTTGACCTCAGCACCTGTGATAAAGCCCAGCTCATATAATCTTCTGCGTGCGTAACCGCCGCCCGCTATATTTTTAACTCTGCATTTATGGTTGGCCCTGAGACTTGAAAGTACCATAGGATCACCAAAACCTTTCTATGTAAGATAGAGTGTATGTTAATTTGATAACTATTCTCATTATCATAATATATTATTTACACCTGTTATGCAAGAGTTTTTTGCAAGCCGGTGGCATTGGTTCTAAAATATTTATTGACATCGATATAAAAGCGTAGTATTATTAAATTGAACCTACCCCCTGGGGGAGGGGGATAGAAATGAAAGGGTGATACCATGAGTACTGAAAAGCTTACGGTCGATGTTGTTGGAATGACCTGTGCAGCTTGCTCAGCAAGGATAGAGAAATCATTGAATAAGCTTGAGGGCGTGACCTCGGCCAATGTCAACCTCCTTGCTAACAAGGCCACAGTTGAATTCGACTCTGCAGCGACCAATAAGGATATGATCGTAAAAACCATAGAGAAGACTGGTTACGAGGTCCCCCTTGTAAGAGAGACTCTATTGGTGGAGGGCATGACCTGCGCGGCATGTTCCGCAAGAGTGGAGAAAATGTTAGGCAAGGTTGAGGGAGTCGTGAAAGCTAACGTCAACCTCTCAACAAACAAGGCTATCGTAGATTTTCCATCAGGAGTAGTTGAAGCTTCCGCTCTTATAGCTGCTGTAGAGAAGGCTGGCTATAAGGCTCAGATTCAGAGGGAATCTGATGTTGACAAGGAAAAGCAAATGAGGGAAAAGGAGATAAAATCCCTTAAAACATCGTTCATCATATCTCTTATCCTTACTGCTCCACTTGTCGCAGCTATGTTTTTCCACATGGCTGGAATCAAAAATATACTCACAGATGGCTACTTTCAGTGGGTATTAGCAACACCAGTGCAATTCATTATAGGATATAGGTTCTATAGGGGAGCTTATCACTCCGTCAGAGGCGGAGGAGCGAACATGGATGTGCTGATAGCCCTTGGAACCTCGGCCGCATATTTTTACAGCATCTACAATTTATTCAACATGGTCCATGAGTACTATTTTGAGGCATCGGCTGTAATCATCACCTTGATCGTGCTGGGCAAGCTATTTGAGGCAATTGCAAAGGGCAAGACCTCTGAGGCAATCAAGAAGCTAATGGGGCTTCAACCTAAGACGGCTAGGGTTATAAGAAATGATGCCGAGATGGATATAGATATCGATGACCTTCTTGTTGGGGACATTATAGTTGTAAGACCTGGCGAAAAGGTACCGGTTGACGGGATAATCGTCGAGGGTTCATCGGCTCTTGATGAGTCCATGATAACCGGTGAGAGCATTCCGGTCGATAAGAAGGAAGGCGACCAGGTTATAGGGGCAACGATAAATAAATTTGGAGCATTCAAGTTTAAGGCGACAAAGATCGGAAAGGATACGGTACTATCCCAGATAATTAGGCTGGTGGAGGATGCTCAGGGCTCCAAGGCTCCGGTTCAGAAGCTTGCAGATAAGATCTCAGGTATATTTGTTCCTACAGTCCTTGTTATTGCTTTGGTAACCTTCCTGATTTTCTACTTCTTAGGGGATTTCAACACAGGGCTTATCAACGCAGTTGCCATACTCGTAATAGCATGCCCCTGTGCCCTTGGACTTGCTACGCCAACTGCAATTATGGTTGGAACCGGAAAAGGTGCAGAGAACGGTATTTTAATCAAGTCCGGGGAACATCTGGAAATGGCCCATAAAATGGATGCCATAATATTCGACAAGACAGGTACCATAACGAAAGGTGAGCCAGAAGTAACCGACGTTGAAGTATTGAACGGCTTTGACGAGAATGAGCTTTTAAGGATCGCAGGATCTGTTGAAAAGACCTCTGAACATCCTTTGGGTCAAGCCATTGTTGGCTATGCTGAGTCTCAGCTGGTAATGCTTAAGGATGCGGAAAGCTTTGCAGCAGTCCCAGGCAAGGGATTGAAGGCTAAATTCGAAGGTAGAGACGTATTAATTGGAAACAGAAAGCTGATGAACGAAGGGAGTATTGACCTTGCTGTCATCGAAGATAAGATATCAACCCTGGAGGAACAGGGCAAGACGGCAATGCTTATAGCTGTGGATGGAAAGCTGATGGGTATAATGGCTGTTGCAGATCAAATAAAGAATACCTCACTAGCTTCTATCAAGGAGCTTCAGGATATGGGTCTCCAGGTATATATGATAACAGGTGACAATGAAAGGACAGCAAAGGCGATAGCATCACAGGTGGGGATTGACAACGTGCTTGCAGATGTACTTCCCGAACACAAGGCGTCCAAGGTTGAGGAGCTAAAGGGTCAAGGCAAACATGTGGGAATGGTTGGAGACGGCATAAACGATGCTCCTGCACTTGCGGCAGCCGATGTGGGCTTTGCCATAGGTACCGGAACGGACGTGGCAATGGAGGCAGCAGATATTACACTTATGAGGGGAGATCTTTCAGGAGTAGTTACAGCTATAAGACTAAGCCACAGAACTATGAAGACAATAAGGCAGAATCTTTTCTGGGCATTTTTCTACAATTCCGTAGGGATCCCATTTGCTGCACTTGGATTATTAAGTCCCATGATCGCAGGAGCCGCAATGGCATTCAGCTCGGTTTCTGTAGTTACAAACTCGCTTAGACTTAGAAATTTCAAGTAATGAAAGGATGGTAAAAATGGAAAAGATTTTAAAGGTAGAAGGTATGAGCTGCAATCATTGTGTAATGGCTGTAAAGAGAGCACTGACAGGATTGGATGGAGTTGGGACAGTTGAGGTTGACCTTGAAAACGGCAAGGTGACCGTTGTAGGCGAAGAGTTGAAAGACGATGCAATGAAGGAAGCTATAGACGATGCAGGCTACGAAGTAGTATCCATTGAATAGGGGTTGATCCTTTGAACCAGGGGAAAGCAGCAGCGCTGAATAAAATGAAGACGGCAAAAGGCCAGCTTGACGGGATCATAAAGATGATCGAGGACGACAGGTACTGTGTGGATATATCAACCCAGATACTATCTGTAATAGGTCTTTTGAAGAAATCAAACATCGATGTGCTTAATGGCCACATCAGGACCTGTGTCTCGGATGCGATCCTTGAAGGCGGAGAGCAGGGCGACGAGAAGATAGAAGAGATAATCAATATAATCGATAAGTATATAAAGTAACGATGCAGCCCTCCTGGACTAAGTCCAGGGGGTTATTTTTTTCGCATAAGGGTATATACATATTGCAAATTTTAAGTTTTTTTAATATAATTTAATTAAAGGTCAAAGAAAGTCAAAGATATCATTGGAGATGATTTTATGGAATATAAGGATTATTATAATATACTTGGTGTTGAAAAGACTGCAACACAGGATGAGATCAAGAAAACCTACAGAAAGCTAGCCAAAAAATATCACCCGGACCTGAATCCGGGAGACGATAAGGCTCAGGAGAAGTTCAAGGAAATAAACGAAGCTTACGAGGTACTTAGCGATGATGCAAAGAGGAAGCAATATGACCAGTTTGGTCAGTATGGCTTCTCCAACGGTCAAAACTTCGATCCAAGCCAATACGGCTTCGACTTCGGCCAGGGAGGAAGGACCTACACCTACTCCTCAGGTGATGCAGGAAGCTTCAGCGACTTCTTCAACATGTTCTTCGGTGGAGCGGGGGGAGGAAGGGGCGGCTTCGACATAGGTGATCTTTTCGGCGGGGGCAGAACAGGTGGAAGAAGGACCAGAGAGCCCCAAAGGCAGAGCTACGAGTCCGAGCTTCAGATATCTATTCTGGAGGGCTATACAGGAGGAGAAAGGGAGGTAACCCTTAATATAGGAGGCACCCATAAGAATATCAGGGTAAAGATACCAAAGGGCATTACCCCTGGCAAAAAGATCAAGGTCAAGGGAGACAAATGGGGCCTTGATGGGGACATCCTGTTTAAGGTCAGCTTCAGAGAGGAAGCTGACACAAAGCTTGAAGGCCTCGACATAACAAAGAAGGTCCAGGTACTCCCCTGGGAGGCAGCTCTTGGAACCAAGGCCGTTGTTCAGACCTTATCAGGGAAAATCAAGCTTGATATCCCCAAAAACACTCATGCAGGCAAGAGGATGAGGCTACCGGGCAAGGGATATGTCGACATGCAGGGGAATGCAGGAGATCTTTATGTTGAAATTGAAATAATAAACCCTCCTCAGCTTGACGAGGAGGCATTGAAGCTTTACGAAAAGCTGGCTGAGAGGGTCAAATACAATCCAAGAAATGAATAGCAGGAGGAAAAACTATGGATCTTAATAAATTCACACAAAAAAGTATCGAAGCAGTACAGGAATCACAAAACGCAGCAATGAGGCTTGGTAATCCGGAGCTTGTGGAGCTTCATCTTCACTATGCTCTAATCGACAATAGGGACGGACTTGTTCCAAGGGTTTTAGGCCTGATGGGGATCAGCTGGGATGGAGTAAAAAAGGCTGTAGAGGACAAGCTTGACCGTTTGCCAAAGCAGACTGGAGGCAGTCTATACCCTGGAAGGACCTACACTAAGGTCCTTATGGATGCTGAGGAAGAGGCCAAAAACTTCAAGGATCAATATGTTGGGGTAGAACACATTTATCTGGCTCTGCTTAGCCAGAAGGGAACTGCTTCACAGGAAATATTCAAGCAGTATGGAATAGCGAGGGATGGGTTTTTAAGCTCTCTTATGAAGGTCAGGGGGAGTCAGACAATTACATCCGATAACCCTGAGGAGACCTATGAAGCCCTGGCAAGATTCGGCCGGGATCTGGTTGAGGATGCGAAGAAGGGCAAAATTGACCCTGTTATCGGTCGTGACCAGGAGATAAGAAACGTAATCAGAATTCTTTCCAGGCGTACCAAGAACAATCCGGTGCTAATAGGTGACCCTGGGGTTGGAAAGACTGCAATTGTTGAAGGCCTGGCTCAAAGAATAGTCAATGGGGACGTACCTGAGGGCTTGAAGGATAAGACTGTATTTGCCTTGGATATGGGCGCTCTCGTTGCAGGAGCTAAGTATCGCGGAGAGTTTGAGGAAAGGCTTAAGGCAGTATTGAATGAAATACAAAAATCTGAGGGAAAGATCCTTCTTTTCATCGACGAGCTTCATAACATCGTTGGAGCCGGTCGCGCAGAGGGCTCGATGGATGCAGGGAACCTGTTGAAGCCGATGCTCGCAAGAGGAGAGCTTCATACAATAGGAGCTACGACCCTGGATGAGTACAGAAAATACATTGAAAAGGATGCTGCTCTTGAAAGAAGATTCCAGAAGGTCATTGTGACTGAACCGACAGTGGAGGATACTATATCCATTTTAAGGGGACTTAAGGAGAAGTATGAGATACACCACGGGATTAGGATATCAGACAGTGCTGTCATAGCAGCAGCGACACTTTCCGACAGGTATATCTCCGATCGATTTCTTCCTGATAAAGCAATCGACCTAATGGATGAAGCGTCTGCGATGATAAGGACAGAGATCGACTCCATGCCTGCTGAGATAGATGAGGTAAGAAGGAGGGTTCTCCAGCTTGAAATCGAAAGGGAGGCACTTAAGAAGGAGACCGATGAAGCCTCCAAGTCAAGGCTTGAAAAGCTTAGTAAAGAGCTTTCTGAGCTTAAGGAGCAGTTTGATCTTCTGAAGGCCCAATGGGAGGAGGAGAAAAAGGAGATATCTGCAGAAAAGGATATCAAGGAGGAAATCGATAAGGTCAAGAGAGAGATCGAAGAAGCTGAGAGGAGCTATGACCTCGAACGACTTTCTCAATTGAAGTATGGAACTCTCGTTGAGCTTGAAAGAAGGCTTAAGGAGGCACAGGATAAGGACAAGGACAGGGAGAGGATGCTCAAAGAGGAGGTTACTGAGGAGGAGATCGCTGATGTTGTCGCCAAATGGACTGGCATACCTACATCAAAGCTTTTGGCGACTGAAAGAGAGAAGCTACTCGGCCTTGGTGATATTCTCCACAAAAGGGTCATCGGCCAGAATGAAGCTGTTGATTCAGTGGTAGATGCGGTTCTACGCGCCAGAGCTGGGCTTAAGGATGTTAACAGGCCGGTTGGAAGTTTCATATTCCTGGGGCCTACAGGAGTTGGCAAAACTGAGCTTGCAAGAGCACTAACTCAGGCATTATTTGACGATGAGAAGAATATGATCAGGATAGATATGAGCGAATACATGGAGAAGCATTCAGTTTCCAGGCTCGTTGGAGCTCCTCCCGGATATGTGGGGTATGACGAGGGCGGTCAACTGACTGAGGCTGTCAGAAGAAGACCGTATTCTGTAGTACTCTTTGATGAGATAGAAAAGGCTCACCCGGATGTATTCAATATTCTGCTTCAGGTACTGGATGATGGGAGATTGACTGACAACCAGGGTAGAACTGTTGATTTTAAGAATACAGTAATAATAATGACGTCCAATATAGGATCCTCATATCTTCTGGAGGGGTTATCTGAAAAGGGAGAGATCGAGGAAAATATAAGGCAGCTTGTGATGAATGAGATGAAAAGAGTATTCAGGCCTGAATTTCTCAACAGGGTAGATGAGACCGTTCTTTTCAAACCTCTTCAAAAGGATGAGATTTATCAGATAATCGATCTGCAGCTGGAGGAAATTGAGGAAAGACTTAAGGATAGGAGCATAAGCCTTAAGGTTACAGGTGCGGCCAAGGAGTATATACTTTACAAATCATACAATATCCAGTATGGTGCGAGACCGGTCAAAAGGTTCCTCCAGAAGGAGCTTGAGACAAGGATCAGCCGCTTGATTATCCAAGGCTCTATCAAGGATGGGGATACAATAAATATTGATGTGCAGAATGGACAGCTAGTAGTTTCATAATTACATTAATAATAATGGAGGCTGAGTCGTTTACTCGGACCGCTCACGGCCGCTTGGCCAGGGAATGTCCTCAAAACGGCATCAGCCTCCAATCTTCATAGATACCCCCCACACCTGTCATCCTGTAGGGTCAGACGACCCTGTCTGACCGCGAGGGATCTCGTTTCTAAATATACGAATGGACCCAAATTATATCTGTTGATTCTTTTCCCGGATTCGACCACCTGTGTGTTCTTGACGACTGGAAGTGGATCGAATCATTCATATCCAATAAATGAGCCGAGCTCTCGTCCAAAACTACCTCAAGCTGTCCGGATAATACAAAAATGAATTCATTCCCGCTTCTATGGGAGTGTGCCTTGAAATCACCACAGCCTGGCTGGATCGAGAACCTTATGACATCAAGGGGGCTTGAAGACGATCCAATTAGAGCCTGGATCTCTACACCCTTAAATCCGGACGTCAAAAATTTTCCCTGCCCGTTCCTGACTATTTCATTGCGGACTTCTTCTCCTATATCAAAGAATCTCAAGGTACTTTCTCCATAGAAGGCAGCAAGCTTTTCAAGGACCTCGAAGGAAACATTTGCCTTTCCCTGCTCTATCCTGCTTAAATATGAGGCTGAAATTCCAACTGTCTGAGCGACCTCATCCAAGGTATAGCCTTCATCTTCCCTGTATTTTTTAAGCATGATATGATGGATTTTCTTATATGAGCTCTCATCAGATTCAATGAAAGTAAGGTCATCCTTAGAAACAAGCTCTCTGATAAGCTCCTGAGTCATTCCCTTTTCAGTAGAATAATGCTTAATGGTCTTCAGAGTTTCTATATCCGTGAAATCAAAAACCCGGTAGTTGTTGTCTCTTCGTTTGGACTTGATCAGTCCGTTCTTTTCCCAATTTCTTATTGTAGCTGTCGACACTCCAACCATTTTTGCTGCCTCATTTATGTTAAAAAATCCCTGCTGATTCATAGATTTCACTCCTTATTCTGGTTGACCTTACTAACATTATAAACTATATTGACAATGTTATGCAATAGTGATAACATAAAAATCAATAAAAACAGAGGAGGCCAATCATGCGAAAATTTGAAACATCAAAGCAATTTGCAATTGATATGGACAACAAGGACCCGTTAAGGTCATTTAAGGAAAGGTTTTATGTAAAGCCCGGGACCATTTATATGGATGGGAACTCTCTTGGACTTTGCTCAAGGGATGCTGAGAGGTATCTCCTTGAGGCTCTTGAGAACTGGAAAACCCACGGGATAGACGTGTGGTCGCATCCAGATGTGAACTATTTCCTGTATCAGGACAAGCTGGGAGAGCTGACTGCTCCTCTTATAAACGCAAAACCAAGTGAAGTGACTATATGTACCAATACAACGATCAATATACATAAGGCTCTTGCCACCTTCTACCGCCCAACAAAGGAAAGATACAAGATAATCGTCGATGATTTGAATTTCCCAACCGACAGATATGCAGTTGACAGTCAGGTCAAGCTTCATGGATATGAGGTTGAGGATGCTGTAAGGGTAGTTACAAGCCGTGACGGAAAGAATATATTCGAGGATGACATGATCGAGGCAATGACTGATGACGTATGTCTTATTCTTTTGCCTTCAGTACTATATAGGAGCTCTTATTTGGTTGACATGCAAAAGATCGCTGATGCGGCAAAAGCAAAGGGGATATATGTTGGATTTGACCTCAGCCATTCCATTGGCAGCGTACCACATGATTTTTCCAGGATACAGCCGGATTTTGCGGTGTGGTGCAGCTATAAGTACCTTAACGGGGGACCTGGTGCAATAGCGGGACTTTATATAAACGAGAAGCACTTTAAGCTCGGTCCCGGACTTGCAGGCTGGCATGGGAACAAAAAGGAGACCCAATTTGATCTAAACCAGACATTTGAGCCTTCTGAATATGCCGGAGCCTGGCAGACCGGGACACAACCGATATTCAGCATGGCACCGATCGAGGGGAGCCTGAGGATGTTCGCTGAAGCAGGCTTAGAAAATATCAGAGCGAAATCCCTTAACATAACAGCTTATCTAATGTTTCTGATAGACGAGAAGCTTAGAAAGTATGGATTCTCCTACGGTAACCCAACCGATGATGAGAGAAGGGGAGGCCACGTTGCACTAGAGCATGACGATGCTATTAGACTGACTAAGGCTTTGAAGGACAAGGGTGTAATTCCAGACTTCAGGTATCCGAACGTAATAAGGCTGGCACCTATAGCTTTCTACGTGTCCTATGAAGATATTTTTAACTTGGTAGAAATAATAATTGGAATAATGGAAAACAAAGATTATGAGAAGTATGACGGCAATAGAGGAACAGTTGCATAGTTACTGATCACACCGGGGAGACCCGGTGTATTTTTTTGTGGATTTGAAAATGGCTTAAATTAGGGTATAGTAGGATGCTATATGTTATAATGGTAGTTAACTAGAATATTCAGAGAACATAAAAGCATGAGAGGGTGATTTGATGAAAGAATTTTTCACAAATTTCATAATCATATTCATAATTTTGGCAGTCACTGTATTCTTTTTTGGAGGCTTGATTTTTAATAGTATTTGGGCTATGGTTGCCTTTATATCATTCATCATAGCTATATTTCTGACTGGCTACATGAGTCAGGAGGATAGGATCGAGTTCCTTGAGAAAAAACTGGAGGAAACTGTTGCAACAAGAACAGAAGGAGGTACTGATGAGAGAGAAGAATAGTATGATAATACTTATTGGGAAAAGGCTCCTTTTTTTCTCAGTTCCATTGATTGCAGCTCTATACTTTTTTTATGAGGTGATATTCGGACTCGACATGAGCTTTTCCTGGATGTTTGCTTCCTTGTATTCAGCAATCATAGGCTTATCTACAGCACTAAATTACAGGCACATCGAGGTAAACGAGAGCGTAGAGTCCTTTGAAAGACTAGAAGCTCAAATTTCCAAGGGTAGATGGGATGTTGTTGAAAAAGGAGAGAACAGACTGGTACTAAAACCAAAATTCGACTTTCCATACAATAAGCTAAGCAAGGATGTGGTGGAGGTCGAATACTCCAACGAATCGGTTAAAATGTCAGGACCTCATTACTACCTGGATAAGCTTGTTAAGGATATAAGGGGAAAGGGTAGCATCTGGACAAGGAGAGCGACCAGTGTTTTAACAGTTCTTCTAATACTGATCTTGGTATCTATCCCTATTCTTGGCGAAATGGGGATGTTTTGGAAGATCAAGATGATAAGACACAACTCCTTCGTGAAGAAGGTTGAGGAGATAGAATTCAAGAATATCTCCAAACCAGGCAATTCAGTAGTGAACACCAATAACTACGGTTATGGGGCAGAGGATGGGGAGAATATATACTATGTTGAGGACCATCTAAACCTTATAAAAGCAGACAAGGATCTTAAAAACAGGACTTACCTTATCCAAAAACCCAGTGGAAGCGGTATTAACAGGCTCAATATTGTCGATGACTGGATATACTATATGAATGGACAGAGCATTAACAGGATAAAGGCTGACGGGTCTGTTAATGAGATAATATATAAACAAGGATATTTGTTGGATATAAACATAGAGGGCGGATGGATATACTTCATAAATCCTTCTGACAAATTCTATATTTATAGGATGGACCTTAACGGAAGAGGGCTTGAAAGGTTCTTGGATGTTGAGGCTTCCGATATTTCCATCAATGAAGGAAGACTATACTTCAGTCATGAGCAGGATGATAAGGGCTTGATTGAAAGCATCAAGCTGGATGAAAGCGACCGGAGGATAGAGCTTGAGGATTATGCAAGGGATATTGTCATAGATGGCAGCTACATGTACTTCATCAGTGAGGACTATTGGCTTTATAGGGCAAATATGGATGATTCGAGTGCTACGGAGTTACTGGTCGGACAAAAGCTATCATCATTCACCATTACGGACATGGGAATATTCTACTCTCTCCATGGGAAAGAGGTCGGATATCCTGGAGATGGCCTGTACCTTATCCAAAAGGACGGCACAGGAAATCAGATGTACTATGAGACCTTCAGCGTAGAAGGTTTGACCAAGGTAGGCAAATGGCTGTTGTTTCATTCATCCGAGGATAACCAGAACCCAACTCTAAAGACGATAGATCTAGATACGGGTGAGATAGAGCTTATCGATTGATCAGTGAAGGTATGGATGATTGGGTGACAATATGCAGACAAGGAAAAACATAAGACTAAATGAATACGATTATTCACAAGCAGGATATTATTTTGTTACGATATGTACCAAAGATAGGTTGAGGATCTTGGGTGAAATCGTAGGGGCAGACGACCCTGTCTGCCCGAAAGCTGAAATGAGACTAAGTGAAATTGGGAATATTGTCGAAAAATGCTGGTACAAAATTAATGATATTTATGAAGGTGTGCAGACAGATATATTTTGCATCATGCCTAATCATATACATGGAATAATTGTGATTTCAACGGGTGGACAGGGACGTCCACCCCTACACAAGATAATTCAGGGATTTAAGTCATTCACTACGAGAATGTGTTTCAATCATAATATGAAAACAATATGGCAAAGAAATTACTATGAACGAGTTATTCGTAATGATCAAGAGTATCAAAAAATCTGTGAATACATCGAAACAAACCCACTAAAATGGGCCGATGATGAATATTTCGAACAGAACCACGATAACGCATGAAGGAGCGATGACTAAATGAAATGTCCTTATTGCAGCACTGAAATGACAAAAGGCACTATATACGGAGACAGATACGCACTAAAATGGCTTCCTGAAGATAAAAAACTATTACTTGGTTTATGGGCTAAGGGAGGTACGAAGGTCGGAGTAGGTGGTGTCTTTGAGCGTCCACAGGTTGAATCCTATATGTGCAGATCATGCAGTAAAATGATCATTGATTTACCTCAAGAATAAAATACTTAGCATCAAGGAGGGTTTATGAAGGTTATATCAGTAAGAGAAAATCCAGAATACAAGGACATTATGATAAGGTATTTTCAAAAAACATGGGCATCACCAAATTCTATGATGGTTTATGCTGACTGTATCTCAAGCTGCATAACAGCATCAAATCCACTGCCTCAATGGTACCTATTGATGGAACAGGATCAAATAATTGGCTGCGCCGGTCTTATAACCAATGACTTCATCAGCCGGATGGACCTTTATCCCTGGCTTTGCGCCCTTTATATCGAAGAGGAGTACAGGGGCAGGAATCTAGGCAAGCTTCTAATGGATAAAGCAAAGTTGGACTCCAAGGCAGCAGGATTTCGGAATTTGTATCTATGTACAGACCATTTAAATTACTATGAGAAATATGGCTTTGAGTATATTGGTACTGGATACCATCCCTGGGGTGAAAGCTCCAGAATATACTCTATAGTATTATAGAAAGGCAATGGAGGGATATTATGCTTCAAATCAAGCTGATCCAGCCAGAAATGACATACAACATAAGGCACAGGGTTTTGCGGCCTCACCAATCGATCGAGGATTCAAAGTATGAAAGCGACCATGAGGAAGGCTCTTTTCATGTGGGAGCTTTTCTGGATGATAAGCTAGTATCTGTAGTATCATTTTGCCTGGAAAAATACCCTGATTTTCCTGAAGAGGTCCAATATAGACTAAGGGCAATGGCAACACTGGAGGAATATAGAAAGATTGGAGCAGGAAGATTGGCAGTTGGATTTGCAGAACAGATTCTTAGGGATAAGAGCGCTGATCTATTATGGTGCAAGGGAAGAACATCGGTACAGAAATATTACGAGAATCTTGGCTTCAGGGCATATGGAGAAGTGTTTGACTATCCCCCGATAGGACTCCACATAATTATGTACAAGAGGTTCGAGAAGTTCTCAGTAAATAGAGCGGAATAAGATTATCAAGGTATACTAGTATAGTATATGGAGGGAAAAATTTAATGCAGTCATCATTAAAAGATGGTAAGAAATATACTATTAGAAGAACCACCGTAGCTGATGCAGGATCAATGATAGATTATGTCTATAAAATTGGCTCAGAGTCAGATAATCTGACTTTTGGCAGAGGCGAATTAGATATCACCCTAGAGCAGGAGGAAGAATTTCTAAATAGCTTTGCAAGTAAAGCAAACTCATTGCATATCATCGCAGAGCTTGAGGGGACTATAATAGGCAGTCTTAATTTCACCGGTGGTGGTAGACCAAGAATAGCACACACTGGAGAATTTGGGGTTAGTGTCCTAAAAGAGTTTTGGGGACAGGGTGTTGGAACTAATCTGGTCGAGTATTTGATCAAATGGAGTAAGGATACAGGTATAATAAGGAAAATAAACTTAAGGGTCAGAACAGACAATTTGCCTGCTATTCAAGTATATAAGAAACTTGGATTCTGTGAGGAAGGACTCATAACCAGAGAATTTATGATCGATGGTAAGTTTTTTGATTTGTATGCAATGGGCTTAAAGATAGATTGAAACCTATAGAAGATATAAGGAATTTTTAAAAGCGAAAAGAGACCTCGAAGGTCTCTTTTCATATGTAACCGTGCACCCGGTTTTGGCGATCCTATTCCAAGCGTTACCCAAGTAGTTAGCTCGAGCCAGGCTCACCCACGGCACACGAAAATATTCACTTATCGCTGCTTCCTTCCGGACCTGACGAGGTTCATGAGTTTCCGTTGCGTAGGACCCAACCGTCAACGCCACTTACTTGAGGCAGACCTTACAATAGAGATGTCGGGACCGGGGATTCAATCCTGCTACAGCGGGTTGCAGGTACAGGGCACCGCTACCTCCCCATCTAGCACGGTAATGGCGGAGAGAGAGGGATTCGAACCCTCGAGACGTTCGTCACGCCTACACGATTTCCAGTCGTGCGCCTTCGACCAGCTCAGCCATCTCTCCATGTTTTCCACAGGATTACATTATAGACTAAAAAAACGGTCATGTCAACAATTCCGTTTGCTTATGGAACATATTGGGTAACATGAATACAAACCTTAAAAGGAGGAATTACAATGGCTAAAAAACTAAGAATAGAGTATTGCACATCCTGAGGCTATCGAGGCAGGGCAGTTGCTCTGACGGATGCAGTGCTTTCCGAACACAAAAACAAGATAAGCGAAGTTGCTGTAGTGCCATCATCAGGTGGAGTATTTGAAATCAGTCTTGACGATAAGCTTCTGTTCTCAAAAGCAGAGCTGGGAAGATTCCCTGAGGACGGAGAGGCAGAGGAGCTTGTAAGAGATAACCTATAATTTGGGGCCACTTGGCCCCTATTTACATTTTTGATGTAAATAGAGCGCTTTTTTGGTATAATAGGACCATATCAAAAGGTAAGGATGATGTCGATGTATCAGGCAATTTACAGGAAATACAGACCCAGGACCTTTGACGAGCTTCTTGGGCAGATACATGTCACTACGATACTTAAAAATCAAATAATAAAGGGCAATGTCGGACACGCCTACCTTTTTTCAGGTACAAGGGGAACAGGGAAGACCTCAGCAGCAAAGATATTCTCAAGGGCGGTCAATTGCCTGGACCCCAAGGATGGCAACCCCTGCAATAAATGTGATATTTGTAAGGGGATCCTCGATGAAAGTATAATGGATGTAATCGAAATGGATGCTGCAAGCAACAGAAAGATCGAGGATATAA